>JAUYDD010000103.1 GCA_030704765.1 Nanobdellota archaeon
ATTTCATAAAGGAGAAGTTGCCCAAGCACATATCTTACATAACTTAGGATATAGGGAATTTAAGTGCAGAGGCAATGAAAAGTGTGAGAATGAAATGAATTTGTTCTCAACGGCGTACAATCTGATAAAAATTTACAAAAAATGGAAAGAAAGAAGAGGAAATTTAGAGGCATCTATAAAAAATATTTTTGTCCAGAAATTTATTTTTATTTTAAAAGAATTATAACACAACCTGGTGGGGGCGTGTAACTTAAGGTTAATAATAGCATGAATTTATGTGTAAAAATGAGCTAAAATCTCCCTTAATTTGGTTGAACGCTCCGCAAGGGCGTTTACGCCTCGACTTTAAAATTTTGAAGGATGGTTTGGGGAGCGTTTAACTGGTATCTAAAATCATAATATCTTCTTTTTCTATAGTTTTTTAGAAATCAGTTCCTTTTCTTCGTTCAAGTCACCCTTTATTGCTTTTAAAATATCAAAAACAAGAATTATGGCTAGGGATGCAACAAAAGCTAACAAGAAATTAAATAATCCTATCGGAGCAGTTTCAAATGCCTTATTTAATGGCGAATAAATTATTAATATAGTCGCCAATATAGAGATTGCTGAAGCATAAACTAAGTATTTATTTGTAAAAGGAGAGCGATTAAGAACTCTTTTTCTGAAAGATCTAAAATTAAAAGCATTTGCTATCTCAAAAAATATAAGAGTTACTAATGCAGTCGTTCTAGCTACAACAAGCTCTTGTTTTAGGATATTAAGAGTAAAATGAAATACTCCAAGAGTAACAAGCCCCATTATAGTTCCAGCGATGATAATTAAAGAAATTAGTTTTTTGTTCAAGATATGGGCTTTTTTTCGAGGTTTTGCTTCCATAACATCCTGAGAAGATGGATTAAACCCCAAGGTAATTGCAGGAAGATTATCTGTAACAAGATTCATAAATAGTATTTGCAAAGCAAGCAAAGGCAAAGGTAACCCCAATAAAATTCCAAGAAAAATAATAAGCAATTCAGCGTAGTTGCAAGAAAGCTGATAGGTAACAAATTTTTGTATATTATTAAAAATTGTTCTCCCCTCTCTAATCGCATATACTATTGTAACAAAATTATCATCTTTTAATGTTAGGTCTGCTACCTCTCTTGTTACATCTGTTCCTCCAATACCCATTGCAACCCCTATATGCGCTTCTTTTAATGCAGGAGCATCATTTACTCCATCCCCAGTCATTGTTACTATCTCCCCGTTTTCTTTTAATGCCCTTACAATTCTTAATTTATGTTCAGGCCTGACTCTTGCAAAAATAACAGCATTTCTTACAATCTTCACTAATTCGTTATCAGTAAATTTGTCTAATTCTTCACCTTCTATTATATCCCCCTTGTTGAGATTTATTTGTTTCGCAATAGCAATCGCAGTCTCTTTATTATCGCCTGTAATCATTTTTACATTTATTCCAGCAATATAACAAAGTTTTAGTGCTTCTTTTACTTCTTCTCTTGGGGGGTCTTCCATTCCGACTAACCCAACAAAAACAAGTTCTTCTTCAAAATGATATTTGTTTAATGATTTGACTTTTTTATAAGCAATGGCCAATGTTCTAAATGATTTAGAAGTTAATTCTTTGTTAATTTTTATTATAAGTTTTCTGTCTCTTTCAAGAAGCGTAAAAATCCCATCTTCTCTTTGAATAAATTTGCAGTTTTTTAATAAAACTTCTAAAGCACCTTTTGAATAAATATAATTCTCACTTTTTTCTTTACATGCTACAGACATAATTTTTCTTTCAGAACTAAATGGAATTTCTTCTTTTCTTATAAAATTCAAGTCCTCTTTGAATATTCCTGCTTTCGCAGAAGCGATTAATAATGCCGCCTCAGTAGGAGTTCCTTTTATAATATACTCTCTATCTGTTCCTTTTCTCTCAATTTTAGAATCATTGCATAAAACTCCTGCTTTTAAGAGAAGTTTTAAAGAATTGTTTTTTTGAATATCTATCTTTTTGCCATTTAACAAAAAATCTCCAGTCGCTTCATAACCTGCTCCAGTTATTTCAAAGAGTTTGTTGTCACAAAATATCTTTTTTGCAGTCATTTCACCAGTTGTGATAGTCCCGGTTTTATCAGAGCAAATAACAGTTGTTTCGCCTAATGTTTCAATAATTGACATTCGATTAACTATTGCATTTTTTTTAGCCATTCTATATGCCCCAGAAGCAAGAGTTGACATTAAAACAACAGGAAATCCTTCTGGAAATGCAGAAACAGATAAAGCAATTACCACGATTAAAACCTCAATAAATAATTCATAAGAGAGAGGAGCATTTCTTATCAGCATAACCAATCCAGTCAATATAGAAATAGTAAGTGCAATAGAGACCATATATTTAGCTATGCCATTTACTTTTTTTTGCAAAGGCAGTTCTTTTTCAGCAGTTGAAATCATTCCCGCTATTTTTCCAAATTCAGTATTCATTCCTGTATGCAAAACTTTAGCAATGCATCTTCCATTAACAATAAGAGTTCCCATAAATATCTGATTCTCTTTTTTGTAATCTTTTTCACTTTTCGACTCAAACTTTTTAATTTCTTGAGACTCGCCTGTTAAAACTGCTTCATTGACTCTTAATTCCTTTGCTTCTAGAATAAGACAATCTGCAGGAATTTTTTCACCTGTTCTTAAAATAACAATATCTCCCGGAACAATTTCTTTTGAAGGGATTTCAATTTCTTTACCATCTCTTATAACAATTGATATGGGCATAATCATCTTTTTTAAAGCAGCAATTGCTTTTTCAGCCCTATATTCTTGAAAAAATCCCATACTTACTACAAGAATTATAACTGCTAAAATTGTATATGCTGTAACAGATTTACCAACAAAAAGAGAAATAAGCATTGCTGCAAACAATAAATAAACAACAAAATTATTTTTCACCTGCCTTAAAAGAATCTTTAATGGAGAAATATGCAAAATTTCCTTTAATTCATTAAACCCATAGTCTTTTAATCTTTTTTCTGCCTCTTTTTCTGTTAATCCTCTTTTTTCCATCTTATAGTTCTTAAGAAAATTTGTTTTATATATCTAACGGGTGAAAAAATAAAAAATCAGGTCAGGGGAGTACTTAATCACATATTTCTACAGAGTTTAATGACTGAAATTTAGGAAAATGCGGGGAGCGTTGAACTAGCAATAAAAAATAAAAATTCTTTTAAAACCCTAACTTTTTTAGTGAAAAAACCTTATCGTCGAGAAAGTCTCCATTTTACTCGTGAGAACCTTAACCTAAGGTTAAACATCTCGTGGGGTCCTCTAACTTAAGGTTAATGTCCTCACTTAGACCTATTTTTTTATCGTCGCTGATGAAATTTTATTCTAGTTAAACGCCCCCACCAGGTTGTGTTATAATTCGGTTTTTTGCTGTTTTTTAAAATTTTTTTGTCTTTTTAAGTCCTATAAAGACTAAATTTTTTGTCTCGTAAGAATTATGAGACAGCCTGCCGCGGGAGCGTTAACACCTTAATTTCATGAAAATTCGGGTAATTATTGGGGAGCGTTTAACTGATTTATCTAATAGAAATTAAGATTTCATGTATGGCAAAACATATAAGCCATAATAGGAATTGGGATTTCTCTTAAATCTTCGATTAATGTCTACTTGTGAATCTAATTGTGTGTCTAAATATGCAATTCTTTTTTTAGCGACTCTGACACTTCTTTTTGCTTCAGGAGCATCAATATGTTGTAATAAATCCACTTCCTTTTCAAGAAATCCTTTAGCACTTGTTATAAATAAATGAGATAAAGGTTCTTCATCTTTAGACCTATATTCGGCTATATAATTTTTTGCTCCATCAATTTTTCTTTTTGCTGTAGTCCTTTTTCCTTTCCTTGATTGATAAACTCTTTCTGCAAAATGACCACCCCATAGAGCATCAATAAATCCATCATAACCTTTTTGAGCATCCCAATCTACTCCAAGTTCTGTTGCTATTGTAGAATAAAATAAATTTACTCCCCTTTCGGTTAAACCTGGAACTTCTTTAATTTTTTTTAAGACCCTATTTAAAAAATCGTGTGGGTCTTTGATTTGGTTTAATTTTCTACAATCTGCAAAATCAGTTAATACATATGTAGAGCCAGTCCATAAAATATTTTCTGGATGTATAGTGCTATGCAATAAGCATTCTCTTAATTTTGCTAATTCAGCATATTGTTTTCCAACCGATGTTGCAAGTAATGTTTCTCTATCTTCAATATGTGGAAAATTAGGATTACTATTAAATGAACTTCTAATATTACTTGGTGCAAGTCTAATCAAATATCCTTGCTCGACTTTTTTTGTTTCACCATTTCTATATGTTTTTGATGTTAAATAGGATACTAAACCTGCAACTCTGACCCCATTTGCATCAGCAAAGGTTCTTGTTTTTCTTTTTCTTTGAATTTCAAGGTTACCAAATTCTCTTTTTGCTTCCTCTAAATCAAATCCACCATATTCTTCACTTCCCTGCCCAAAATAATCGGTTCTATTCATTTGTTCTATTCTACCGTTATTACCATCGGGACATCCAACCCCTTTTACTTCAACGACAAATTCTTTTCCATCTATATTCACAACTACAGGTTTTCCTTTATGCAATAAAACTCCTGTTCTTCCTTCTGGCGGTTTTCCTTCATTATGTTCTGTGACGCTCATTAAAACAGAATAATCAGTTCGTCTATTTCCAGAAGTTCTTAAAATGCCTTGACTTAACAAATCAGTAAGACTTTTTGGTAATGCTTGATAATCTTCACTTGATTTTCTTGCCTTGACTTGTTCATCAGAAACATATAAAGGTACATCTTCCATAACTCTATCAGGTAACCATCCAGGACCAAACATAATTGGAACACCAGAATAGTCTATATTTCTTTCAGACTGAAATCTATTATTGTCAGAGTTCACTTGCATAACTCTATTTTGCAGGTCTCTAACAACTGCAAGCAGTGTATTCCTTTTTGGTGTTGGATTTTTCTTAGTTATCTTTTCTTTATTTTTATCGAGTTCTTTGATCAATAAACTTTCTAAATCAAAAGAATTATAATTTTTTATTATATCAGGATTATAGCTGAATTTCATTTTATTACTTTTCCTCCTTATTTTTAACAAATTTTTCAGCAGCAACTTCAAAGAAATGAGACCTATTTCTAAATATCTTCGATTCAATCATCTCTTCTACTTTCTTTAGAGTTTCTTCATCAATTGTTACGCTTATCTTATTTCTCATTTTATCCTCTTGTAGGGTATATTATCCTACCTTTATAAATCTTACTATTTGTAGTAACTTTATAGTAATTACATGATTGAAGAAGAATAGAAACTCCTGTCAGGAAAGCACTTAACTCTTATATCAATATTGCTAACCTTAACTTAAGGTTAGACATTGCTCGGGAGCGTTATTTTTATAATTTTTATAAAAATCATGATAAGACTTCAACATTTTTAATAAATTTTTCTTATCGTCGACAAAGGCTCAACTTTCTTCGTGAGAACCTTAACCTAAGGTTAATCATCTCGTGGGTTCTTTAATCCTTAGGATTAAGTTAGCTACATAAACCGAATAACTTTGAGCTATTTTGGTTCAAGGAACAAGCAGGACGTTGAACCAAAAAGTTATATGCTCCATAAGGGAGTTGAACCTAAAAAATTCATAGAGTTTATTTTGTTAATTTGTTTGGTGCAATATTTGCAGGTTCAAATTTTTTTAATAAGGGGATAATAGAACTATAATCTTTTGATTCTTCTAAGGGTTTAAGTTTTAGAAAATCATCGTTATAATTTATTGGAATTTCTTTCTTTGTTTTAATCTCATCTATCTCTTCTAAGATTTTTTTAATGTAATTCCTTAGATTTAAAGTGTATAATTCCATTTGGCACTTTTCGTTTGAAATTTTTTTAATCTCTTTTGTAATCTTATCTAGGGTAGTTATAATAAAATTGCATAAAAACTCAAGCAACCCACTTAATAAAAGACCCTCATACATATTCTCCATGCTCATCTTACCTTTTTTAGATAAAAGAATTCCATGGGTTACTGGAAATGTGAAATTTTTTGAGTTATAATCTTCCGCCACATCTGATAAATCATCACATATTTGAACACAGACTAAAAGACTTCTTGCAATCAAAATAGAGGGGTCTTTATACAAAGGTTTATTGATTAAAGAACAAATGATGAGGGGAAGTAGTCCGACTATTCCTGTTTTGAAGTAAAGATTTTCTAAATCATTTTTAGTATAGGGTGTTATTTTATTTTTATGTTCCTCTTGTTCTTTTTTATTCGCGGTTATAGAATCTAACAATATTTCTTTTACCTCTTTTTCTAGATTAAACTTTTTTATCAAAACTTGCAATTTAACAATGAATTCTTTAAGCAAGAGAGGTGACAAAAGTAGATAATCTATATTTGGTCTTTCTTTATTGTCTAGTATTTGGTCTTGTGATATTACAAACGCTCTTCCAAAAATAAAAGCATTTCCAATTTCCACAATCTTTTTCTTATCTTCAAGACCAATCATTTCTGACAAATAAGGAATATAATATGTTCCAAATAACCTTTTTTCTCCTACAAGATATTCTTTTGGGACATGAAAAAGACTATTAAAACTCAGATTAGTCATGTCCCTAAAAAAAGAATCTTTTATACTTTCAGAGATAGAATCAATTTCCATTTTTAATTGAGTGTTTGTTACTAACAACTTTTTTATAATAAACTGCAAATAAAATTCCTCCTACTAAAGTTATCAAAGAAAGAAAAATAAACATTGGTTCTTTAATTGATTGAATTCCATTTCCAATATAGGCTAAACTCAAACTTCCGCTAAGATGCCCAATTGCCATAAGTGGTAAAAAAACCCATGGGCTCATAGAAGAAAATCCTGCAAGGTAAGAAAGTTCATCATCTGGGAATAATGGAAGGAAATATGCTAGAAACAATAATAGTTTTCCTTTATTAAAATAATAGTCATATTTTTGGAGTGTTTCTGGTTTAACAACATGTTTAATTATTCTTCTTCCAAATTTTCTACCAAGATAAAATGCAATAGCGGTTCCAATTACTCTTCCAATATAATTGTAAATAAAACCTTGCCATAATCCAAAAATAAATCCTCCTGCAATTGAAACAGTATAATGACTAATTGGAGTTAAAACAACTTGTAGTATTTGAAGTATAATAAATGCAATGGGTGCAAATACACCAAATTGGCTAACAAAATTTCTTATTGATTCTTGACTAGAAAAAAATGTAGAAGGGAAAATATAACCTAAGATAATTAAAATTATTGGGACAATAGTCAAAACATACCAAATAAGTTTGAATTTTCTCATTTTATATGTTAAGGAGAATAGGCTTATTAAAGTTTACGTCGCAGAGGAAAAAGTTAGTATCTTAATCCTTAGGATTAACTATTCGCGGGAGCATTTATCCTTTATATCAAATCTTCCACATAACCCCTATCAAGTATCCTCCATTAAACCAATTAATTTATAAGCATTTTATCCATAAATTATTTATGGTATTTACACCAGATGAAGCAGTAGAAATAAAAAAACAATTATTAGAGCAAGTAGAAAAGCTTGATAATCCTAATAAAGAACAGATAAAGAAATATGTAGAAGGTCTGGATGAAACAGGTCTTGAATCATTTTTAAAACAGAATAATATCAAGATAGGAGAAGAAGGCCTGGAACAAGAAGATGATAAATCGAGTCCTGATAAATCTGGTCCAAAAGAGCAGAAATGTGTCTTTTGCCAGATAACTAAAAATGAACTTCCTTCTTATAAGATTGCAGAAAATAAAAAATCAATAGCAGTTCTTGAGATTAATCCATTATCAAAAGCTCATTCGATAGTTATCCCAATAGAACACGGAAGTGTAGAGAAAATACCAAAATCAGCGCTTTCTCTAAGCCAAAAAATAGCAAAGAAAATTAAAAAGAAATTCAAGCCCGAAGATATAAAAATTGAGACTGCTAGTTTCATGGGGCATTCTATGATAAACATCATCCCTTTGTATAAGGATGTTCAGTTGAAGAAAACCAAGGCAGAAGAAGATGAATTGAAAAAACTGCAAAGAAAACTAGAAGTAAAAAAACGAAGACCTAGAAAAATACAAAAACTAGAAGAAAAGACAGAAGAACAAAAAATGATTGAAATAAAAAAACTTCCTAAATTTCCTCCTTTCAGGATTCCTAGATAATTATAAGTCTAATATTAGCTTCGTTCTAACTAAAAAATAGTATTTCTAAGTTTAGATAGCAAATTAATTATCCTAAGAATCATGTATATAGCTCGCATACTCGCTATTATAATCAACTCTTTGTATCCGCACCTTAAAAACTTCAAATCGTAAGATTTGAATATTCCAGAAAATTCTATTTTCTGAAGGTGCGGTTTTTCATGAGTTGATTATCCTCAAGCGAAAAATCAAAGAGAAGAGCTTTTCTCCAACCTGAATGTGAGAATTAGCATTTTGACAATTGTTATTAACAAAATGCTAATTCGAATTGGAGATATTTTTTGCTCAGATTTGATTGTATTTATAAATTAACAAATACAGATTAATATATGTTAATTAATAATACTTATATCCTTTCACAAAAACAATCCAGGATGATAGATAAAAATATATATCAATGCTAGAATTCCCAACAAGAAAGCAGGAGTAAACGGAACTCCTATTTTTATCAAGATTTTTCTTCTGCATTTATTTTTTATTACTCTCAACTCCTCTTTTGTCACACCATCCCAACAAGACTCAATCTTCCTGTCACCAACATATATATCCTTGTATAACCAATCACCTTCAGTTAATTTATCAGGGGTAATCAACTTCACCATGCAAGACTCTTCAACAGATCTTGCAAAAACAAATAACAAAGGAAATAAAACAACCATTATAGCTATAGAAAGAACAGCTAATATGGATATAAAATATCCTAAGACTATCCAGAATATTGCAAAAATTATGGATAAGATGAACAGATACTTGAATTTCATTATTTGTTTATAGAACTCTTTTGAAAATTTTTTAAAGTTCAATACTACTAAAAATAACGACCATATCAAAACATATAATGATCCTGCAACTAAAAACAATAATATAAATGCTCCAAAAATCTTAAAGTTTATCACCCAATCATTGCTTAATGGAAGTATTGTTCCAAGAGCTATCAAGAGTTTTGCATCCCCTCCTGCAAAAAGCCTAGAATAATAAAAAAGATTTCCAACTATCAAGAATATAAAAAATCCAATTAATCCATTTATTATAAACCAATAGTCAGAAACATGTATAGAATATGAAAACCTATAAGACAAAGCAAAAAATATCAGGCTAAAATTCCAGATATTATCGACTTCTCTTCTCCTTAAGTCTTGGAGTACAGCCCCTACAATCCAGATTAATCCTAAAAATATCAAAAACAGGTTCTCTTGGGTTATCATATTCTCCTCTTTTTTATATTTATTTATTCCTTAAAAGATAGTTATTTATTACTGCAATAGCTTGTATTATGATAGATGCTCCAAGTCCGAATAATGCAAGAGCCATATCGAAATTATTGAAACAATTTGTATTTATTGTTTTTTGAAATATAAATACAAAGATAAGGTAATTTATGATATTACCAAGCCAATTGATAATTTCATCATTCATAATATTCCGCTATTCTTTAAGATACCATAAATAAGAAAACCAATAGCAATAAGCCCGATAACCCATGCAATAATTCTTAAAAACCAGACTAATTTTAATTTATTTGATTTTTTCATTTTCACCTCTTATTAAATAATTAAAAATTACTTATAAACCTTACTTTAAGTATTCTCTTTTTTATTCCTATCAACTATCCTTTGAGCTCCACCACGTTTATACCTATTATATCTAGCTTTAGCTCTTTTATCATTCTTATTCTTTCTTCTTTCAGGTATTCCATATTCCATGTTCTAATTAATTTCTAGAATTATTTAAATATTATGAATATTAAATTTGTTATTGTATTATCATATATGTGTACAATTATCTATTTATTAATTGGATTCTATAGAAAAGCGAATCATCTGTTAACAATCTCTGTTCTACTATACTCCAAAACTCTTTGTTTATCATAACTATTAATTACATTTATTTTAAAAATGCGATTTATGAGCAATGGATATTTATTTCAAAGGTATACAGCATATCTCGCCTTGATGATTCTTTGCATCAGCTTCGATTACAGTGCTTGTAGCTGAATATTCTTCTTCAGAACATTTAGCTGCACTGGTCCATTTTCCACCAAAACCACCTGTTCCGCATGGCTTTTTAACAACACAGCATACAAGGCCTCTTTGAGTCAAGGTATCAAAAGATAATGTACCCATACCGCTTCCGCAAGATTGTCTTACATCTCCCCCATATTTTGAACAAGGGCTTGAATCATATCCAGTGCAAGCTATATTGTCGCATTTAGATAAACCAACAGATGGAACTCTATCAACTAATCTTGCACATGTCCATTGTTCTTTTTTACTGCCTTTTTCAAATAAAATATCTCTTGTCCTTAAACAATACTCATAAGAATTTCCAGTATTGCATGCAACAGAACATCCAGAGACAACATTTTGCACATTAATCTGGTCTCCTCCAATAAGATTAGAAAGAAAATCTCCACCAAAAATAAATTTTCCAGTCGTGAACCATACAACTAATACAACTAATACGAGCAACAATGCTATTGCTACAGCATATTCAAGTAATGTTGCAGCTTTTCTTTTACTAATTTTTCCTCTTTTTTTCATATTATTATGATATAAATAATATATTCTAGTTTAAAAACCTTTTTAAGATTTAACAATAAAGTCATAGCCATATATCTTATTGTAAGAATAAGATATCAAGAGTTCTTTTTTCTCTTTAGTAAAAAGAGTTTTATCTATTTTTAAATTCAATTTCAAGAATATTTTCCCTTGTTTCAATTCTATATTATCTTCAATTAATTGAGGCTCTATCAAGAACAGTTCTTCAATGATAAAACTCCCATCAACTTTATGTTTATATAATTCTTTTTTTAAATTATCTATAAAATCTTTTTTAATATCTTTAGACTGGCTGCTTATATTTAAAATGCTTTTTTCTAATATATTGTTTATATAAAAATCAAGCTCATTCTCTTTCAGATAGGCGCTGTCAATAAGCTTGGAATTTTCAACTTTAGTAGAATAAGCTCTTACATCTTTATTGAACATATACAATGTCAAAAGCACTAATGATAATGCCATGAACACCAATAGTGTTGTTGAAAGGCTGTCTGCTGCTTTTTTAGACTTGTTTCTCATCCTAAGCATTCTCCTGAATAAAATTTAATTCTTATCTTCTGATTTTCTAGAGCCCCAAGACTATTTGTTTTTGTTTCTTGAATAAGATAAATTAATGTAGCTATTTTAAGCCAATTATCTCCCTGTGTTTTTGATACTCCCCCTATTCTTGGATCATTATAATAGGGATTTTCTGAGACACTAGAGAACTGAATTTTTCTTTTTTCTAAATCATCTGAAAAAAAGTTTGCGCCCCTCATACCAGAAAACTTGCTCATAGATTCATCGGGATCTTCATTTCCATAATAAGCTTGGAATATATAGCATATAGGATTTTTAGAACTTTGTTTTAAAAGATTATCTGCATTTTTTTTGATTTTTGCCCTTAATTCATTTTTTTCCTGGTCATTTAAAGAATAATAATCAACATCAATTAGAATATTCTTTATTTTATCTTCTTTATTAAAAAAAATTATCCTGCTATTCAAAAGATTGATTAATTCATTCTGGCTTTTAAGTTTAGAATTATAATCATTCGTTTCTATATTGCTATTTTGAGAGAAATAATTCTTCTTTCCTGAACTTACAACAACGCTTGCCAAAAATATAACCATTATAAAAGATATTAATAAAAATGCAACAACCCAAGTTAATGTAGATCCTATCTGGGATTTTTTAGTTTTATATTTCATCTTGTTATAGCCACTTTTTCTCCTTCTTGATTAGATGCAGTCAATATCTCTATGATGTATACATTATTATCTTTATCAGTAATGCCTGTGCTAGTAGATTTGCATTTAGGATAATGTTTTGCAGATATTTTTGCTGTTGACCTGCAGTCAGCTTCAAAAGAACGGTCTCCTCCTAATGTATAATTAAGCAGAACTCCTTCCTTATAAATGGTTATATTAAAATAAAAACTGCTTCCTAAATTAAATGCATTTTTGTTTAATTTGCAATAATCATATATATCAAATCCAGGTTCAAGAGCTTTTTCATAAAAATTCCCGTCTTTGGTTAAACACCCTGCTATTTTATCATTTAAAAGCTCTGCTTCTAGATTATTTGTATTGACATCTGCTGAATTGAAAATGACCACGGCAAGGACAATTCCCAATCCAGTTAAAGCCAAAGCTAAGAACCACCATATTGATAAATATTTTTCATCAGCTTTTTTGTTCATTTTCAGCTCTTGTTTCTTACAATTATGTTTAATCTGTTTGAATTTGCCTTAAGTTCTATATCATAATCTGAAAAATACCTGTAAGAATAACCGCTGTTCCTTCCTAATTTTACAAACACCTTATTATTCTGTTTATCAATGCTGAATACTTCATTTATTGGAAAATTGTTTTTTTCAAGAAAATCATCCAAGTCACTTATATCGAACATGATAGCCATGTCAGGTTTTGCATTGTCGATAATCAAAGCAATTTGCTTTGCATAAGTCTGCTCATAGACATAAGAACTGGTTCCAGACCTGAATACAAATATCATCATAGTCACAAAAAATATAATATTCAAAATAATGAATATAACTGTCTCTAATACTATTGTGTCTGCTTTTTTATTAACCATTTTTTTCATTTTAAAATCCGATTATATAAAATTGTATTAAGGTATGCTTTCAATAACAGAACAATATTGCTTTAGGTCCTCTGCACCATAATTTACAGTCCTAACAACACTGCAGCCATAACTCGCTTCATCACCAATAGAAATATCTCCGCAATATCCTGCTGTCATTGCTTGATTGTCTGACACAGACTTATATTGATAAACCCCTCCGATTAATAATGCTACAGCAGTTATTGCTATTCCCCATGGGCTTTTTGCAACAGTAGTTACTGCTTTTCCTGCAAATTTTGGGCCAATTGCAAAAGTCCCTGCACCAGCAATTCCAATTACAGTATAAAGGTCAGTTTTCAAAACATCTCCATATTTAGGAGAAGTCACTTGCATGAACATAACAGACAATTCTTTGCCAGGATCTTCATTTGCTCCTTCTTCATCAAAACTCACACTTACACTATCTCTTTTTCCATCTTCCACTGAATCTAATTGCAGGTTTTCCTTGCGATTATCTTTTACAGACATCTTTCCGCCTTTAGCACTCATATAAACATAATACGAAACATCTTTTCCAGGAACTTTATGGGTCATCATATAATTAAATACATTCACTTTATTTAAATCAATATTTTTCTTTTTCAAAGTCTCTTTATCAAAAGCTACTCTTGAACATATGATGCATGAAGAAGCTATAGAGCCAAAGCCATAACTTTCAATCATCCAGCTAGAAAACAAAGTTAGTTTGCCTTCACCCATCATCTCCCAACAAGATAAAAGTTCTTTTGCAATGACTTGCTCTACTTCTTCTGCATCATTTACTTTTATATAAGTCACTCCAGGTGTATTGATATATTCTGGGCATTTTCCTCCAATAATGCCTGCTGTTATGCATACCTTGTCTGTCTTGCACTTCAATGGAACAAATCCCTTTGCTCCTCCAATAGAAGGCAGAGTGGCTCTATAAACTACAGACTGATGGCAGACTTCCCTATTGACTTCTCCAAACCAACCAAGCTCATATATGACAAATAATAATATGAGAAAGCCAATCAAGAGAATTATCAAAGCTATGACTGTTCCAATAGCCATTGCTTTTTTCTTCACTTTAAACTCTTTTTTCTCTTTTCTTTTCATATAAATATAATCATTCAATCTATTTAAATTAAAATGATGTCAAATACTTTAATAAAAAATATAATCCCAAGGAGCAGATAGCTAATACAAATATCCATAAAGCTATTTTCAATACCCATTCAGGAGCCATGCCTTCTTCTCCTGTTTCAGATGTTTGAGCTTTTTTGTTCTTCATTTTATCTGTTAGTGATAGTTATACTGGCTTTGAAATATCTATTGTCTCTTTTTAATATTTTATTATTTGAACCAACTATTCTCTGCGAATCATAGTTAGTTGTGACTTGTATTAAACTTATCCAAGGGTCATCTTCACTAAGATTTCCTGATGAATCGCAGTTATACATTTCAAATATTCTTCCTATATCTCCTGATATGCCCAAGGCCTCAGAAATAGAAAATTGTTCAAAACAACTATTCAATTGCTTAAAAAGTTCTGTCCTGAGATTAATATTATTTCTCCTTTCCTCAGCTGTTAATTCCAAATAATCTATTATTTTACCTTGTAAATCTTTTTCACCTTCAATAGGCATGCAAGAAAGTACACGGTCTAGTAATTTACCTATATCCTCTTCTTCTTTAGTATAGATTACTATTTTATTTGATTCTTTTCTTAGAAAAAGTTCTCTTGGAATGTTTTGAAAATCCAGACAATTTTTTGTCACAAAACAGACTTCATTTAATTCAAAATTATATGGGCTTTCTTTGCATACTCCTTGCTCTTTACATTGAAAAAATTCTCTTGTAACAGTGCCTTTTAATGCATCCTTAGGGCAAGAACAATACTCATTTCCATTAAAAACTATCACCCAATCTTTTGGAGCTGTATAAACATATTTTATTTTTTTCCCATCTTCAAGGCCATTGATTATATTTGCTATATCATTCAAGCTCTCTTTAGCTTGTTCAACTGCTGTCTTTTTTATAAAAAGATTATACAATTGAAAAGCAAGATAAAAAAGTATTAATAAGCACAAAATCGCAATTATAAGTTTTAGTCCTTCAGGTAACAGTATTGCTTTCCTTTTTTTAATCCTCTGATACATATTCTTCACCAACTCCTGCAAAGCTTTGATATTTATTCCAGTAATCCATAAGAATCCAGTCAGTTATATCATCGCTGAATACTCCTGTTGATTTGAACCTTAACCAAATCTTGCCATTATTAGTCTTAACATACTGGACATATTTTAGATTACCTATTTCAAAACCATATTCATTTTCCCCAAGATATTCCTCTAATTTAAACCATTCTGATGTTTGTCCTTTTTCTAATCCTTCAGGAATATAATAACTAATATCTTCCTCGCTTTTTGTTATTGTCTCTCCAGGAATAATTCCTCTTTTAACAGGTGTTACTGCTTTTTCCCTATAAACAGTCCCAGATATATAAAGAGAATTATCAAGATTCAGTAAATAAATATTTTCAGGAAGGCTTTCTTTTATTTTGAAATATATATTGCCTGTTTCTTCAAGAACAGGGCTTTCTATAGTTATCCTGTTATTTTCTATTCTTCCTATATTATTATCGCGTGACCAATCTAAATCAACATATATTCCTCCATAAGATTCAGATTCTCCTGAAAAATAAAGATTAGATTTTTCAGCATTCCTGCAATCTCCATTAATGCAAAAATGAATATATCTTCCATCAGGCACTATAGCTACTTTGTAATACTTCATGAATATCTCTTGGTCTTTAGGCAAACTATCAACCACTCTGTCTTTTCTATTATAACTGTATCCTGGAAGGTTTTTTATAAAATCCCAAAGTTTTTGAGTATAAAGAAGATAGACAATCAATAATATCACAAGTATCACAAAAACTATTATTATTACTTGCTCAAGAGTTAAGCTTGCTTTTTTCTTCTTTTTCATTTATCCTCCTCCGAACCTGAATAAGTCCCTTAAAGAAATAAGATTTCCTGAAATAACACTTTGGATAATATAATATCCTATAAGGATGAATAATAAAACAAGAATTCCTATGATAAGTTTGGTTATTAAATCCCAAGAGACCTGAGCTTTTTTCATGAACAACTAATACCTCCACAATCAAGAGATTTTATCCTGCCTGAAATAAAGGTCTTGTTTTCTAGCTCCTTGCATGTAATTATTAATTCTTGTTTTTTTCCATCTAGACTGTATTTTACATTCTGTTTTTCACAGCAAAAATTATAGCTAGAATCAGAACCTTGCCAGATATTGCATCCCTGTATTACATTATCTACATTTGATGATGAAAAATATGCTTTTGTATTGTCAATAAAGCTTTTCCAAGCACCAGTAAAGTACATTATCAAAACAACTATCAGGAATATTGCTAGTACCATAGCAACTAATGTGCTCCATGCCATTTCAAAACCTCTTTTATTCATATTATTATTAAAAATTCTCTATTAATAAATATATTGATATCTTTATTATTTAAATTATTTTGAATATTGAAGTATAGATAAAATAAACTCAAAATCAAAAAAACAATGGGCCACCCACACCTAAAGGTGTGGGTTTGTGACAGGCCCTTGTTTTTAGGATGCTCGAGAATTGAAAACTGTAACATTTGCTACGACCACATGATAAATCATGAGGTTTTCAATTCTCAACATAAA
>JAUYDD010000119.1 GCA_030704765.1 Nanobdellota archaeon
AACCATGGAATAAATTCCATGGCGTGTTTGGTTCTTGAGCACCCCCAAAATTATTTTTGCTT
Source organism: Nanobdellota archaeon (assembly GCA_030704765.1). GTDB lineage: Archaea > Nanobdellota > Nanobdellia > Pacearchaeales > GW2011-AR1 > ARS1285. The sequence continues at coordinate 63 of JAUYDD010000119.1, forward strand.
TCTACATATTAAAATAAGTAAGGTACGCAAAAAATAATTTTGCTGGTCTTAAAAGATGTGGTTTAATTTCTGACATTAAAGATTCTCGAGAGTATGCAAGTTTTGAAAAGCATAATTAAATATCCTCAGTTATCAATTTACGGAAATATTTTCCTGCAAAATATTTCTTGAATATATCTGGGTACTTAATTTTACTGTAAGTTATAATTTTTAGCTAACAAATACAAATATCTTAATCAACAATCCTTATTTTTGGAGAATCATATTTTCTGTTTATTATTGAAAGATCAAGCCTTCCTTTAGCTAGTTCATAATCAAATATAAGTGGAAGATCCTTTGGATTTGGATTTTCAGGATTTGTTATCCAGGGATATATTTCTCTATATTCTTGCCTTAATTTTTTAATATCAACGCTTTTTTTAAAGATATTTATAGGTTTTTTATCATATCTATATCCTTTTATTTTTCTTTCAAGAGCTATTAAATGCTCATATTTTAGCCAGGCTTCAACTGATTTTTTAAAATCCATATAAATCTGTAATTTTTGATTAAAATTAGATTTAGCAAAACCTTGTTCATCTGCATAAGATTGATAGACCTTTCTCCTATAGCTTAAATCAGAATTATTCCATCTAGTTTCTGAATCTCTTATTGATTCTTGTGGAAGCTCTCTTAAAAATCCTGGATTTTGTGTATTGATGAAATCTCTGAAACTAGGATTATTAGGATAAGCTCTTGGATTTTGCCCTGAAATACTACCGCCATAGCCACTATCATGCTCTTTTAAGGGTTCATCTGAATTTAATGGTTCATCTGAATAAACAGAAGAAGATAAACCAGTTAATCCCAGTACACCTCCAGCTAAAGCTGTTAATGCAGCTCTTCTTGAAATCCTTTCTTTTAATAATCTGTCTAGTGCCATTTTTATATATTTTATATAATCTTCAAGAGTTTATAAATCTTTTTATTTAGATAACTTAATAGTAGTAACAATATTAGGGTTAAAATCAATAAAATTTTTCTTTATTTCTAATTAATTTAAGATAAAAAGTTTTAAAAGAATAGTAAGTTTAGTATAATTATGAAAAATAGAGGAATAATATTTTTAGTAATCCTGTTATTATTTGTAAATACAGTTATTGCTGCAGATACCAACATCCCTGCTATAAATATTGGTGGTGAGATTAAAAACACTAATCTTAATCCAGGTGATATAAAAGTAAATGATAAAACAAATATAGAAATTAAAATTAATAAGGTTGTTTTTAAAAAAGATGGGACAATCAATATAAAAGGAAATGAATATTATGTAAAAGCAGGAAGTGAATTTGTCTTTGATACCAAAGGTAAACTTTCTGATGGGACTAATTTTATTATTTCAAAATCTGATAAATATGTTCTTAATGGGGTGAAGTTTTCTATTATTGAAAACACTAAGATAACTATTGAAAAAGGTGAGGTTGTCATCAATCTACCTAATGGAGCTAAACTAGAGACTCCTGAAATTACAAGTGATGAAGCAAAAGAGACTAAATTTAAGATAAAGTCATTAGAAAATAAGATAGTTCTTTCAAGTGGATATTCTTTTAATGGAAAGACCCTTGTTTTTGAAGTTGATAAAGATAAGAAATCTTTTTTATATTTCAATGATAAAAACAGCGATATTGATGGATTGAAAGTAGATAACCAGAATGAAAAAAGGATTGATATTGATTTTTCAGGAAAACAGTCAAAAGACTTTAAAGAAAATTATATTTCTATAGATAATGAAAAAGCCAAGATTGTGATTGGAAAAAATTCAGATGGAGCTGGAGCTAAATTTGAATTCACAAAAGATAATAATTTTTTCAAGAATATGAAAGATAACCATAAGATTATAATACAAGCTGGAAAAGATGATGATTCCAGGGATAAAAAAGGAAGCGGAGTTGTTGAAATTCAGAACAGAGGAAACGATGTCCCTTCTATTAAAACTTATGGTGATTTTAAGATTGACAATGGAGGATTGAATTTTGAAACTGGATTAAACTTTGATGGGAGAAAAGAAGTCATGATACCCAGGATAGCATATAAAAATGGAAAAGAAAGTTATCCTATGGAAATAGAAAGCTTTGATATTGATGGAAAAACTCGATTAATGAACAGCGATACAAAAATATCAGTCTATGGCATTAATCAGTGGGAAAGCGTTCCAACTTCCTCTAAATCCTTGGCAATTGAAGAAGCTTATAAAAAAGACCCTAATCCCTATAAAAGACCTTCTGTTAGTTATAATACACAGACACCTGGTGTAGTTGGAACAGCTCCCCCTATAAAAGGTTTTGAAACTCCTCCTAATTCAGGTAAACTGCAAGTTGGAAGTCTAGGAAAACCTTCAACTCAATTAGATTCATTAAGTGATGTAAGAAGATATAGGGATATGTTAGCAAGACAAAGGCCTGATCTTGTACTTGATAATTATGAAACAGGAGAAGCAGAAGGAACAGTGCATGAAGCAACACATGGTATCAACAGTTATCTAAGAAACATAAAAGGAAGTGGCACTGGAAGAGATAATGCTTTTTATTTATTTAATGGTGATTATGTTATATTACAAGAACCTAATGGAGTTACTCTTACAGATGTTAGTAGATTTGTACCTCAAAACTTAAAATATGATGGTTCATATAATCTTTATCTTGTACAGCAAGCAAGAAGCTGGAATAATGAACCTTTGTATGTCCTTGATGAAATGACTGCTTATGTAAATGGTGCTATTTATTCAGCTAGCAAAGGTGGAGGAAATACTGTGAATGTAAAAGAATTCATGGTTTATTCCCTTGCTTTAGGAAGAGCAATTGAAACAAAGAACTCTGGTTATTGGCAAAGTAATAATGGAGCTCAGTTCAGGGAATTTTTAGGATACAGCCTGACTAGAGCAGCTAATGCAGAAGCTGGAAACAGGAGGACTAGTGTAGAGAATGTTAGAACTGCTGTTAATTCAATGTTAAATGATGACTTGAGGAATTTTGCAAGAAGGACTTATGGTGAAGAATGGACTAGGCAAAATTTAGGGTTTTAAACAATGAAAAAAAGAAAAATTAAAAAATCAAAAAAATTTCCTGAAAAATCGCCTACTCCATCTTGAAGGATGGAGTTTGATCGGCGATTTTTCTGATTCGGAAATTTTTAGGATGCTCGGAAATTGAATGCAAGTAAACTACCTCATCTTAAAAGATGAGGTTTTCAATTTCCGACATAAGAGATTTTTTATCAAAAAAACAATGGGCCACCACACCCTAAAGGTTTTTTGCCACAGCTAAAAAATCGCCTGCTGGCGAGTGTGGTTTGATTGGCCCTTGTTTTTAGGATGCGCACGAAAACTTTCAGAAGTTTTCGGCGCCACAAAATT
>JAUYDD010000181.1 GCA_030704765.1 Nanobdellota archaeon
GCAATTTTCTGTGCAGAAAATTCTTCTGAAAGAATTTTCATGCATCCTAAAAACAAGGGCCAATCAAACCACACTCGCCAGCAGGCGATTTTTTAGCTGTGGCAAAAAACCTTTAGGGTGTGGTGGATTGTTTTTTTGATATCTTGATCCTTTTTGTTCTGGATAAATATTTTACTTTTTATCTTTATTTCCTTGATTATCTGGTTTTTTTGTATTACCTTTTTTGATATTCATTATCTCATTATAAAAATTTAATATTTTGGCTTGCATATCTTTATTTGCTTGAGGATCATAAGTGTTTCTTAGGTTCCTATATATTTTTTCAGCTTTTACTGTATTTCCTGCAATAAGAGAATTGTATCCTTCATTCAACATATCCTTAATGATTTTATTAGGGTCATTTATGCTTTGGTTTTTAAGATTAGCTAATTGTCTTTCCCTATTAATTTTCTTATATCTCATATATATGAAAAATCCTATAAGAGAGAGTGTTATTAATATTAATATAATTACAACAATTATTAATATTATCCAGACAGAGGAATATGGTTTAGGTACTTCCCTGGTCGTTATATCTGCAATATCATTTTTATTTGATACGCCTGCTTTATCATCATTTACAACAATTATTTTGCTTTCATCAATGATTATAAGAGTCATATTAGCTTTGTTGTTAACTATGCCCTTAAGTTTTATTTCAATATCATAATAATCATCCTCATTCAATTCAAGTTTTTTAACCTCAGATATGTTCATAGTTATATTTTGAGATTTGGATGATGCTGTTATCTTTATATTGTTTAAATTTACTGCTATCATTTTTATTTGATGTTGTTCTATTTGATTATTTTTTTTATTTTTCAATGAAAAAAGTATTACATCATCAATTTTAAAATTCCTATTATAACCTGCAATAAGATCTTTTTCAGTTGGTCTATAATTAGTGTATGAAGTAAGGCCTCCACCTCCTCCACCTCCTCCACCGCCACCGCCACAAGAACCACAATCTACATTTCCACTGCATCCATTATCCCAAATACCACATGTCTGTCCAAGTTCAGCGCATGTCGAAGGTGTACATACGCATAATGGAATCTGACATTTATATCTATTAGAAGCAAACCTGTCCATGCAATCAGAATCAATAATACAATCAGTACATGTTCCTTGACCATTGCAAAACTTAGGAGTGACACAATTTGGAGTATCAGTGGATCTACTTGGTGTATAAGCACATTTTCCAGATACACAATCAAAGCACACACTGCAATTATCTTGATTATTTCCATAAGCATCCGGTGCTGTTGTACAAGCATCTCCATAAGCAAGATTTCCAGCTCCTAAACTTCCATATATTTTTTCTTCAGGATTAAATAAACCGTATATAAAATCAGGTACAGAATTTTTTATTGTATAAAGTAAAGCACCATCTTTTTCATATTTCTCTTTATCAATAGCTTCACTAGTGAATAAGAAGTTCAAGAATATATATAATGCTATAAAAAATAATGCAATTGCTATAGTAAAAAAAATTTTTACCTTTAAACCACCTTTTTTTTTCTCAAAATCCATGAAATATCATAGTTTTTTCTTTTTTTAAATCTTTTGAATTTTAAACAACATATATCTTACTAGGTAAAAGGTTTTGCTTAGAATTATACAGATTATAATAATAATCAGGATAATAAGGATCATCATAACTATCATAGCATCTTCTATAAGTTCTAGGATAATAGCCATAATCATAATAATATCTATAGCTTCTAGTCTCGATTATATAATTTCCATATTTATCCCTATATCTTTGGTCATATCCATTATCATTATTGCAATCATTCCCATAACTATAATAATCATCAAAGTCATGGTCATATCTATCATAAGTATAGTATTCTTTATAACAATAGTAATAATCTCCTCGGTCATTTCTGCATACACCAGCAGAAATCAAAGATAAAGTGCTAGCTATAATAAATAGTGCAATAATGAATCTATAGCTCTTTTTCATAATATAATGAATTAAAGTAAATATTTAAGTATTATTGTTATTGAATAGATTTATTAATTTGAAATAGCATAATTTAATATGTCAAAGAAAATTTTATCAATATTTATTATAATAACAATATTCCTAATAAGCATATTAGTTTATCCTTATCTTCCTGAAAAAATAATCACTCATTGGAATAGTCAGGGAATAGCCGATGGTTATATGACAAGACCTTATGGGCTTTTTTTATTGCCTATAATATCCATTATATTGTTCTTTTTATTCATAATACTAGAAAAAATTGATCCTTTAATAAAGAAAAATAAGAGTTTTTCAAAGACTTATTCCTCAATAATATTAGCATTGGTTCTTTTTTTGTTCTATATTCATCTCTTGAGCATACTATTGAACTTAGGATATAGATTCAATATGCTATTGATGTTGATACCTGTTTTTTCCTTGATGTATTTTTATATAGGAGTTATTTTAAGAACAATAAAAAGAAACTGGTTTATAGGAATAAGAACTCCTTGGACTTTGTCATCTGATAAAGTCTGGGAAAAGACCCATAAATTAGGCAGTAAATTATTCATTATTTCTGGAATAATAACTTTTTTTGGAATATTCTTTATAAAATATTCTATTTGGTTTATTCTTTTGCCTATAATAATTTCAGCAATTATTCTTGTTGTTTATTCATATTTGGAATTTAAGAAAATAAAAAGGTAAAATCAAAAAAACAATGGGCCACCCACACCTAAAGGTGTGGGTTTGTCACAGGCCCTTGTTTTTAGGATGCTCGAGAATCGAAAACTGTAACATTTGCTACGACCTCACGATAAATCATGAGGTTTTCGATTCTCGACAT
>JAUYDD010000193.1 GCA_030704765.1 Nanobdellota archaeon
TTTTAAACATCAAAATCTTATTATATATAAAAAAGATGGTGAATATAGGCTATATTTATACTGAAAAAAACTTTTCAAAAGATGAAAAAGCTTTTTTAAGGCAAGCTAAAAGAAGAAAAGCTAAACTTATTATGTTTAACACTTCTGAAGATATTGATGAAGATGAGATAAAAGCTAAAGCTAAAGAATGCGATATAATTTTTAATAATACTGCTGAAAAATTTTCAGTGGAATTTATAAAAACGCTAGAAGAACTAGGGAAAAAAGTTATTGAACCCTCGAGGACTTATTATTATATCGAGGATAAATGGATGTTTTATTTAGAATGTGAAAAAAACAAGATTCTTTGTCCAAAGACAATATTATTATCAGAAAACCTGAATCTTATAAAAAAAGACTTAAAAAAATTTAATAATTGGCCTGTAATATTAAAAAAAATAGAAGGTTGTTGCGGAGAATCTGTTGAAAAAGCTGAAGATACTCCTAGTGCAATAGAAGTCATAAAAAGATTCTGGGGTAATAATGAAGAAAAGGTTCCAATAATCGCTCAAGAATACATACATTCTCCATCTTATAGGGTTACAGTAATTGATGGAAAGATTGTACAAACAGCTTTAAAAGAAAATAAAGGATGGAAATGTACAGGAGTTTATGAAAAAAAATTCAAGAAATTTCCTGTAGGCAAAGATTTAAAAAATATTATTAAAAAAGTAATCGATGTTGTTAAGATAAATGTTTGTGGCATAGATTTATTGAAAAAAAATAATTATTGGTATGTGCTAGAGGTCAATTCATCTCCTGCTTTTGATTTTTTTGAAGATGAAAGAGAAATGCTTGTTGGAAAGGTTATTAATATGCTCATCAAAAAAACGATGCACCACCCTTAAAAGGTGTGGTTTGAATGGTGCTCGTTTTTTGGATGCAAGAAAATCTTTTTCAGAAAGATTTTCTGCACAGAAAATTCCTCTGAAAGAATTTTCTTGTGCTCGAGAATCACCACACTCTAAAGAGTGTGGTTTTCAAAATTCTCGACATCAAAAAAGTCTAAAAAAAACTGACCCAAATGTTTTTAACTAAAATTTTTCTATTTGATATATGATGCCTAATATTTTCAATGAGCTAGCACTTTTAGTGTCTTTACATCCGTATATGATCTCTTTTATTTCAGGAGTTATTAGTGAAGAACTTGTTGTTTTTTTAGCAATACTTTCTGGAAGAGATCTTTTGCCATTTTGGATAGTTTTAATATTTGGAACTTTAGGAGCTTTATTTTTGAATTCCCTTTGGTTTTTATTAGGAAAATCAAGATTTGGGAAAAAAATAGACCATTATTTTTTAAAAAAATTAAAAAAACATAAGTCACATATACAAAAACTCTATTCTATAAACAGAAAAAGGAATTTATTTTATTTAATTGGCACAAAATTCATTTATGGAACAAGAAATGTGGCTGCATTTTATTATGGAATGAAAGGAATGGGTTATAAAAAATTTATTGTCTATGATAGTATAGCCATGATTATTTGGGCATTGATAATGCTTCCTGCAGGATGGCTTGCTGGAAATGGTTTTAATAGATTATTGAAATTAACCAGGGGAGTGGAAAAATTCTTAGCTGTGATATTATTTTCTGCTATAGTTATATACATAATCCAGCATATAATAAGAAAGATTTTAGTAAGAAATAAAAGCATTCCGGATTAATAAAAATTTAGTTCTTGAAATGCTTGACGCAATAGTCAACTAGTTTTTCTCCTTCTAAATTCCTGTTTTCAGAATCAATCCGTATCATGAAAACATCTTTATCATTGAGTTTTAAAAAAACACGGGTATCGCTCTTCTTTATCTTTATCCAGCATAATATTTTTCCTTCAATTTCTACAAATTCTATCCTTATATAATCATTCAAATGGTTGTATATTTTTGATGGAAAATACTGCCTTACAACCTCATCTATCAGCATTCTTCTGTATGCATCTGCTGAAGGATCTTTCATTTTTTCATAATCTTCAGATAATCCCCTTAGTTCATACCTGACATTACCTTCTTTTTTTTCTTTTATCCCTATTATTAGGCTTCCTCCTTCTGAATTCAAAAATGCAGCAATACTTTTTGCGACTATTACTTTAGAAGCTTTTACTCCAAATTCATGGACTTCATTTGATTTGGATCCCCTTATCTCGTCTTTTCCATAATTAATGCTCCATAAAACATTAAGTTTGAACTCTGTATGCAGGCTCTCACCTGATTTAACTAGTTTTTCTATTTCAATTAAGTATTTTTTATTCAGCTGCTCTTCATTCAAGATTATTTTCTGAACCCTTCCTATCTCGCCTGTTTTTAATCTCACTAAAATGCCTTGGGAATTGTATTCTTCTCTTTTTGCTATATCTTCTATATAACCTTTTGCAAGTTTTTTTTGTTTAGTGACTATCTCTACTTTCAAGCCTTTTTGTATATTTTTCAAAAATTGGTTTTCCATGCTGTATAGAAAAGGTTTAGAATTTAATTATTTTATCTTCTTTGATTGATAAATTCTTTTAATAATTCAAGCATCTCTGTTTGTTTTTGAGGAATGAAAGTTATAGAGCCTGCATTTTTATGCCCTCCTCCTTCAACAAAAGAATTTGGAGAATGCTTGTTAAGATAAGATATAAGTTCATGCATTGAAAAATTAGCTTCATCAGTCGCCCTTATAGTAATTGCAGTGTTCATGAGGCCGATTGTTATTAAGTTAGTTATTTTTTTAGTTTTTTGAAAATAATCGTGGATTAATCCTACACATTTTCCTGGTTTAGGATAAAATCCAAATCCTGGAAAAGTGCTTTCTATATCCAATAATTGAAGATAAGTGCTATTTATCATCTCTATCTTTGTGTTTGCTTTAGCTATCTGAAGCCCTTTTTCTTCTAATCCAATTATATAAGGAGCCATAAGAGAGACTAATTCTTTTTGTTTGTCTCTTGGCTCTCCAAATATGACTCCAATATATTCTCTTACTTCCATGAACCTGACTTTTGCAGATACAAAATCAATTACTTTCGAGATATTCACTAGAAGTTCTCTATCATATCCTTGTTTCTTTGCTATATTTAGATAATCTTCAATCAATTTAGGATTATTGAGGTCAATCCTGTCTGCTAATCCTGCAATTGCTGGAATGACTTCTAAACTTTCTACAGGATTTATTAATCTTGCTAGTTCAGCACATAACATTCCTGCTGAGAATTTAGCTCCATCTTCATTAACTAAAAATGGGTTGATATGCACCAAGACTTCTTTTGTTATAACATCATGGTCAAAATAATGATGGTCTATTACAATGAATTCCATTCCATGGACTTTAGCTTGTTTAATCGCAAACAAGTCTTCTGGTGTTGAACCATTGTCAGTTATTATTACTAAAGGCATTTTATTAGAGAATTTTGCAACATTTCGCAAGGACATTGCAGTGTCTCTGATAGAGTCATCAATCTCATAGAAAGGAGCTTGTGAAGGTGCTCTTAAGAAGAATTCATAACCTGCTTTTTCACTGCTATGTTCTTTTTCTATCAAAGGCAATATTGCTTTTTCTAAAGCATAACCAGCACAATAGCCATCTGTATCATTATGGTGCCTTACTATAATCGGCCTGTTTTGGATAATTGCAAGAAGTATTTCATGTGCTGCTTTTATAATATAAGGTTTTAATTTATCTAAAATAGGGCTTTGCACTAAAAAATTAATATCCTTTACTTCTGCTCTTTTTTTCTGTATATCTATTAATTTTTCCAAGAACTCTTCATTTTCATTCTTATCTAATGCCTTTATCCTTTTTATCTCTCCTTCGAGTTCATTATTATATTCATTTATCTTTATTGTTGCTTTTATTGTATCTCCTTCTTTTAGTTCAGGATAAGCTCTTTGTCCCTGGCCAACAAAACCTTTTAATGCTAATGAGCCTGTACCATCTGAAACAACAAAAATAGTAGGTCCTCCTGTCTGGTTTATTCTTTCAATCAAAGCTGTTATTAAAACACTTTTATTAAAAAGTTCTTGGTTAATATCTTTAATTTCTAATTCTTCTATATTTTCTTCTAGATATTTCTGGAATTTCTTGAAATCCTTGAAATTTTTCTTAGGTTTATTGAATTTTTTGTCAAACTTCTTTTTCATGTCAGGAAATGGAAAATATACCTTTCAGGGTATTTTGTTAAGATACCCAGGTTCCATTTCCTGAGCATCCTAAAAACAAAGAGCTATTACAAACCACATTATTTAGGATATGGTTGCCCTTTGTTTTTTTGATGTTTATATAAAAATATCAGTGGTTATAAAGGTTTTTAAATATGATATATTAAACATTTCCATGATAAAAATAAATGTATTTCTTGTAGTTCATGCATACAAGCAAGTGTTAAATGAGCTATAAGTCTTATCAAAAAAACAATGTGCCACCACACACTAAAGTGTGTGGTTTGTTACAGGCACTTGTTTTTAGGATGCTCGAGAATTGAAAACTGTAACATTTGCTACGACCACATGATAAATCATGAGGTTTTCAATTCTCGACATAAAATAATTTTTTATCTCAATCATATAAAATGGCTGGATTAGAACATAAAAAAACTCCTGAATTGAATCTAGAACTTTTAGGAGCATATAAACCGCATCCTTATGTGCATATTTCTTATAATGAAAAATCAAGTCATTTATTGTTTAATAAATCTAAAAAAAGATTATCAGACAGAGAAATAAAGGGTTATAAATTAAGAGACTTTAATGGAAATATAGGAGAATTAGAAGAACTTGTAGGAAAGGATAAGATATTTGAATTAATTCCAGAAGATATATATAATCCTGAAAAAGCAAATGAAGAAGCTGAAAAAAATAAAAAACCTAAAGATAAAAAACATGAATATGACTCTGTATTTGAATTTTTTTATTGGTTATTCACTGGAAAACATACGAGCGCATATTATAAACATAAGAATCTTCCTTATCCTAACTTAGTAAAAAAAGATAATCCTGGAACAATAAAAGAGGATCCTAATAAATTTTTTTTATTATATGTCCAGTATAAAACCTGAATTATTAATAATCTAATTTTTAAATTTTACAAACCTGCAATCAAGAATCACTTATTAAATGGAGGAAGAGGACCATTATATTTAAACTTTTTTCCAGATTTAGAACTATAAACTCTTGTTCTAGAATCAAAATAATACATTTCTCCATCCCTTTCCCATATCAAAGCGCCAGGTCCTCCCGCAGGAGGTCCAGGTGGAATAGTTGGTTGTCCCAATCTATAGATGTTTGGTAAATTCAATCTCTCTCCATTATAACATCTGTTTTCTTTTACATAAATATAAACAAGGTCTGTAAAACTTGGATTTTCTAAACTTAATTCAGGATCTTCTCTTTTATATTCTTTTGTTATTCTGCCATTAGCTGAATAGAATATTTCTCTTGATGCATAAGTCCTTTTCTTTTTTGCTGTTTTTCTTGCATATTCATAGGCAATTGTAAAGGTCTCAAAGTCATCTCTTTCAAAGTCAGAAAAATCTTCTTTTATAAATTTAAATGGATTTTCATGTATTCTTTTTTTTAATTCTCTATAATTTCTATTTGGCCCTTGTACCTGCGGTTCTTCTGCTTGTAATATGTTTGGAACAAAAGCACCACTAATCAAAGCTGCTAAACCAGTTATACATTCCCTTCTTGTTAACCCGTTTTGTGTTACCATCATAGAGTAGATAATATTAACTAGTATATAAATCTTTCTACCAATTGATACTGTATACTTAAAGGGATATGATTAAATAGTCAAATCTCCTCCTTTTTTAAGGAGGTGATTAGTATGATATGTCCTAAATGTAAAAATAGAGATGTTGTAAAGAGAGGAAAAAGATATAACAAATCTGGAATAAAGCAAAGATATTTATGCAACAAATGCAAGTCTATCTTTATTAAAAAAGATGGATTTGAAAGAATGAGATATAAAAAGAAAGATATTACAAGGGCAATTCATTTGCATAATGATGGGCTTTCTCTTTTCCAAATTCAAAATCATCTTTGGCAACATGATGGGGTGAAAGTTACAAGAAGAGCAATAAATCAGTGGATAAAAAAATATGGTCTTTTTTTAAAATCCAATAAACAAAATTTCACCAATCATAAAAGGAAACATCCATTATGATGAGAAATATGTGCAGATTAAAAAAGAGTTTGGCTATGATTTGAATGCGATTGACAGCAGAACAAAGTTTATTTTAGCTCATTTATTCGTCGAGAAACGAACAAAGCAGAAATGCTATGAATTTCTGAAACAGATAAAAGATAACTGTGGAAATCAAATACAAGAAGTTTATGAAAAAGAGAAGCATAAGAAAGTTGAGGATAGAAAATTAATAACTTTTGTCTGTGATAAATTTGCAAATTATAAGTCTGCTTTCAGCAGACTATTTTACAGAATCGCAAATTTGAATTTTGGTGTTCCGATTGCATGCAAAAAATATAATCTTGAACATAACAATAATTCAATTGAAAGGTACAATGGAAAAATTGATGATAGAATAAAAAATATCCGAAGTGGTTTTGGAAGTTTTGAAGGTGCAGAATGTTTTATGGATTTGAGAAGAATTATCAACAACTTTGTTAATCCTAGTCAGGAATTGCAGGGAAAAACTCCAGCAGAAATGGCGGAGATATTTTTGCCATTAAGAAGGAATATGTTATTGAGTTTGATAGAATATTGTGCAAATTTAGAGGATAACCCGATAAGGTAACAGTATCTGTTAGTTATTAGTACCAATAAGTGATATCATTATGTAATGATAACATACAAAAAGTTTAAAAAGCCCATATTATTTGGATTTTTATTAAGGAGATAAAAGATGGATAATTTCCAGAAAAATACAGTTAGGTCTTTTAGGAAAGTCAAAGAGGACATGAAGAACCTGCAAATGCAAGTAACTGAATTATTAAGAAAGTTGGAGATGCATGAAGGCGATTCACATATGCATATGGAAGAATGCGAACCAGCTAAGAAAAAAAGAGCTAAACCTAAAAGAAAGTAAAATTTTTATTTATAGACCTTAATTATAATTCTAGTTTATATTTTACAATCATTTAATATCTAAATTATATAATAATTCAGGAATCTCATCCATCAATTGCTTCAATATCTGCTTATCATTCATATTTGGATTTTGTTTAGCTATCTTCAAAGCTTTACCAGCTGACGCTATCATAGCTATCTTCATTTTTTCATCCCTGATTCTTTCACCTTCTATATAATCAGATATGAATTGGAAAGTCTCTTCATCAATTGCCATAGGGTTTCCCCTATAATAAGTCAATGCATTAGATGCAGCAGATATCATCTTTATCTTTATTTCCATGTTTTATGCTAATTTACCTATTTTTAATAAGCATTATTATTAAATCAGGTATTTAAATATTTTTGTTGTCTTTTCACTCTTTTAGATAAGTATATTTTTTCTCTAGTTCAGATATAAGGTTTATGAGACAGGTCTGGGCTTTTATATGGCTATCTTGTTCATTTACAGAGATCATATGTATGCAACTTGTATATGCTTTGTCTTTTAATAATTGTTTATCTGGATATTTCTTTGTCAATTCTTTTGGAACAACATTTGTTTCTGAACAAGACATCAGACAGGATTGTTTGAATATGCTTCTGTTATTAGAATATAATATAGGGCATTTGCTTATGCAGTTGATGAACTTGAATTGTATTTTGTTCATTTTCTGTATATCTTTAGATTCTTTATACTTATTTATTCCATATATCGCCCCAGCTATTATAAATGCTATCAAGACAAGCATTATCCACGAGTTTTTCATATAAAAATGATTTATTCATGGTTTATAAAGATAGTTAACCAGTGATTGGATTTATTGAGATCTGGTTGAATTATCTGAATCTCAGAGCCCCCTTAATAATAACATGGTATAGATTGCATATGGAATTCAGAGCATAATTAAAAATTACATCACTATAGTATAACCAGATTATAATTCTTTGACTTGTGGTTTTCGATAAACAGAAAGATTTATAAATATCTTACCATTATTTATGTGTATGAAAATTAGTAAAGAAGATTTGATAAGAATAAATCAAGGTTTTGGAGGAAATCTTAGAAACGATTCAAGTCTTGATTATGCTATTGAATCCCAGAATAATAACAAGTTAGGAAATTATAAAAAATTAGCTTATTTATTAAGAGCAATACTTGTGGATCATCCATTTTCAGATGGTAATAAAAGAACAGCTATGTATCTTTGCTTAAGTTTTGCTGAGGAAAATAATAAACAGGTTGACAGAGACCTATTACTTGAACAAACAGTATCAATTGCTAAAAATAATATAAATAAAATAAGGAATATTGAATGGAGAATAAGAAATGCAATCAGATAAAATAATAAAAAAATACAAAGAGCTTTTTCTCGCTCTTGAAAATTATGATAGAACTAGAGAATTACCTTCTCAAAGAAAAAGAGTCGATATAACTCTGTCAGTCAGGACTATAAATAAATTAAAAGAATTAAGCAAAAAGAGTGGCAAGCCTGTTTCTCATATAATCGAAGAAAAATTTATGGAACGTTAGTTAGTGGTACTCTATTCAGAGTATTTTTGATCAATAATTTAAATATATTGACTTTATTATAATAATCAATATAAACTCTTATAAATTTTCATATTGATGTCAATTTATAGGCCTGTTCCTGCAAAAAGAGAAGATGAAACAGTTGATTATACTTATGCAGAGATTGTTTTACCACCTACAGCTTCTGAATTGGAAATTAAAAGCTTGGAACAGCCATATATTTTTGGAGATCAAGTACATTTTTTTTGGGATAATATTGTTGTCAGGGCAACTATAATTCCTTATAACTTTCCTCCTGTTGATGCTGATGAATTTCAATATGAGTTTCGTAATCATCCTATAGTTCAAAAAAGAGTTATTAATCCTATTATTCATCAGGTTAAATTTGATTTATGTACATTAATACCTTTATTAGAAAGATTCAAACAATTACCAAAAAATGTTTTATCAAAAACAGCATTTTCTTATTATAGAACTTCTTGTCTTGAAAATCATTTTATGCATGTTTATAGAGTAAACGACAGCACAAGCTGGGGTGAAAATAATGGTAATGGATTATTAAAATGCGTTTTAGATTATAAAGGAGTCTCAAAAAGAATTGTTCCTGGAGAAGAAGATCTTGTGGACATGACTGAGAATATAGAAATGGTTGATGGAATGAATTTTGCCTGTGTTTCTGGAGAAAATTTAAAAGAGGCATTTGAAAGAGCATTAAGAATTTATGAAATGAATGAAAGAATAAGGGGAGCTAAATAATCTGTTTTATTCCTACATATTCTATTTTTTAATGATATTCTCGCCAAGTCTATTAATATATGTTTAAATATGGTTACACTTAACTGAATTAAGAACAAAATCAATCATAAATATCTTCTCTTTTACCAACATTTACAATTAAAATTTCATTCTTTTCAGTATAAATTTCATATGTTATTCTATGCTTTCCTACCCTTACTCTAAACACCTTTCCCTTTTCACCTTCAACTCTTTTTATATCCTGTGGAAAAGGATTACTGGAAAGTTCCCTTATTCTTTCCATTAGTCTTTGGTATAATTCCTTATCGCAATTTTTAAGAAATTTCTTTGATTTGTTAGAAAGCGTTATCTGGTATACCATTTTTCCTCTTTTATAAAAAGAACTATTTTTATTTATGTTTATGGATTAATTCCATTTCCTTTTCAAAATCTTCTAAAGAGGTAGTTTCTCCTCTTTCATATTCTTTTCTTGCTTCTTCAAGTTCATTTCTTTCTTCATCTGTTAAAACATAATCTGCATCTATCATATTATTCTTTATGAAATTAATATCTATCTGGATTTTATCTAACCTTCTTAATATTTCTTGATTTTCGTGTTCCATATTTATCTTGATATTTTGATCTATTTAAAATTAACTACTCTAAAAGTGTCATAATCTTTCCGCCATTAGTGTTCTTAATATCTGTATCTAAATATAATTCTATTGCTTCTTTTATATTATTAATTGCTTCATCCATTGTATCTCCTTCAGAGATACAACCAGGCAATGCTGGAACATAAACCGTATATCCACCTTCTTCTTGCTCTTCTAAAACAATTTTTAATTCCATGTATGTTTAAATAATACTTCTATATAAATTTTATGAATCCAGAATATAATAGGCTCTTAATGGTATTCTCTCCAAATGATATTTATAATATCATTAAATGATTATATCCTTCTTATAATCACATTATTATACAATTGCGCTTTTCTGAGACGACTACTCCAAGACATCTGTAATAGTATTGGTCTTGAAGGGGGCGAATACTCTTGGATGATAATAATTGTTTTTTTGGACCATAACATCTATATCCAGTATCATCAAAAGATTGTACTTTGTGGGCTGGTTCTTTTTCAGCTTCAAACCTATGAACAACAAATCTTCCAATATTTATTCTTTGATAACCTTTGCAAGAGAAAAAACTAAACACTTTATCAATTGGATTATCAAAAGAAAAATAAAATTCTGTAAAATTCTGTACTGTTTTCGGCAAATCAGCAGTTGTATTCCATGATTTACCAGTAGAAGAATCTTTATATTCATAAGGTGAATTTACAATTTCATATAACTCTCTATTAATTATTTTAATGCTGATTTGCATAAAAAGAATAAGAATTATCAAAATAATTATACAGATCCATAAATATTTATTTTTCCAATTCATATAATGATATCTTTATTTTAATTATATATACTTTTTGGTTATTTCAATTTTATTCCTACATATTCTATTTTTTAATGATATTCTCGCCAAGTGTGCTTGCACTTGGTGCATTTGAAAAAACGAGTCTCTGCTTCATCACCTGCTCTTGTTTGGCTTGTCCAGAACCAAGCTTCTTTATGTCCGCATTTTTGACAGATGGAATTAATAACTGGAAAGATATTAGCATCTTTCTCATTTATAATGCCTATTTCAGGTTTTACATCTATTTTTTCAGAGGATTCTATTTTTACTTTGGATTTAGCTTTGTGTCCGCATCTAACACATGCAAAATTCTTATTTTTTTCTACTAATACACATCCACACTTAGGACAAAATTCCATTTGAGTTTCTATATACGCCTCTTTAAAAAGCTTTGTATATAATTGAAGAATAGTAAATACTCCTTTTATATAAGCTTTGCGGTATAAAAAAACGCGACAAATAAATTTCAGAGGATTATGTCGGAAATTGAAAACCTCATCTTTTAAGATGAGGTAGTTTACTTGCATTCAATTTCCGAGCATCCTAAAAATTTCCGAATCAGAAAAATCGCCGATCAAACTCCATCCTTCAGGATGGAGTAGGCGATTTTTCA
>JAUYDD010000050.1 GCA_030704765.1 Nanobdellota archaeon
AACCATGTGTTAAAACACATGGCGTGTGGTTCTTGAACACCCCCAAAATTATTTTTGCTTTCTACATATTAAAATAAGTAAGGTACGCAAAAAATAATTTTGCTGGTCTTAAAAGATGAGGTTTTCAATTTCCGACATAAACTTATACAATTTATGAAGTTTACTTCATAATTCTGAGCAATTTTGTATATCCATAAGATTAATAATCTACTATGTATATAGTTTTTTATAAAATGGGGTATGATATAATAATAGGGAGGGATAAAGAAGATAAGAAACTATTTGGAAATAGGGGACTGATATATCTTGGAAAAGGTTATGTGCAGATGGGAAACTATACATCATTATCTAATCGCATCTGGCTGGATGTTGCGCGTACACATGTAATTTTAGTGGCAGGAAAAAGGGGAAGTGGAAAATCTTACACACTTGGAGTAATAGCTGAAGAACTTTCTGATCTTCCTGAAGATGTGAAAAAAAATATCGCTCCCATCATATTTGACACTATGGGCATATTCTGGACCATGAAGTACAAGAATGACCAAGACCTGGATCTTTTAGAAGAATGGGATTTGAAGACAAAGAACCTTCCAGTGACTGTCTGGGTGCCATCAGGTTATTTTGAAGAATATGAAAAAAGAGAGATTCCTGTTGACAGGAGATTTGCACTAGCATCTTCTGAACTAGAGATTGAAGATTGGCTCTCGATATTTGAGCTTGATATGATATCCCCTGTCTCTGTATTGATTCAAAAATCAATATCAGACCTAAAGAAATCAGGTGATTTTTATATAGATGATATAATAGGTGAGATAAATAACAATAATGAAGCTGATGACCAGACAAAAAAATCAGCTATAGCTTTGTTTGAAGCAGCAAAATCCTGGAAAGTTTTTGCAAACAAAGATGATATAGCGACAAAAGTCGATGAGCTTGTCACAGCTGGAATAACTTCTATTTTAGACCTTTCTGTTTATTCGTCAACATCAACCTTCAATGTTCGTGCATTGATAATAGGCTTGATTTCAAGAAAACTTTTTGAACAAAGAATACTAGCTAGAAAAAAAGAAGAGATAGATTCTATACAGCACAAACTCAATATTTCTTATGAAGAAAAAAAAGAAATGCCTCTTGTCTGGATGTTTTTGGATGAAGCTCATGAATTCTTGCCAATGAATGAAAAAACTCCTGCAACAAATGCATTGATACAGCTTCTAAGAGAAGGAAGGCAGCCAGGAATATCCATGGTTCTAGCAACCCAACAACCTGGAGTTATTCACAGGGATGTAATGACTCAATCAGACATTGTTATATCCCATAGACTGACAAATAAAGAAGACCTTATGGCACTCAATACAATGATGCAAAGCTATCTTTTTGAAGGTATCACAAAAACAATGAACAATCTTCCAGAATTAAAAGGAAGCGCAATACTATTGGATGATAATTCAGAAAGATTATATCCCCTAAGAATAAGGCCCAGATACACCTGGCATGGAGGCTCTGCTCCTAAAGCAGTAAAAGAAGAGAGAAGCTATTGAAAATCATTTTCAAGAATCATATGCAAAAATCAAAAAAACAATGTGCCACCCACACTTAAAGGCATGGGTTTGTGGCAGGCGCTTGTTTTTAGGATGACTTCAAAATTTTTCAGAAAATTTTGAATGTCCCAGAAAACTTCTGAAAGTTTTCTTGGGCAAGAAAAAACTTTTATGGTTTTTTCTGCACAGAAAATTGCATAAAACAATTTTCTTGTGCTCCGAAATTGATAACAGTATCTTTTTGCTACGCTCCATCAAAAAAATTTCCTGAAAAATCGTCTACTCCATTCTAAAGAATGGAGTTTGATAGACGATTTTTCTTATTCGGAAATTTTTAGGATGCTCGGAAATTGAATGCAAGTAAACTACCTCATGTCAAGAACCATGGAATAAATTCCATGGCGTGTTTGGTTCTTGAGCACCCCCAAAATTATTTTTGCTTTCTTCATATTAAAATAAGTAAGGTACGCAAAAAATAATTTTGCTGGTCTTAAAAGATGAGGTTTTCAATTTCCGACATAATAAACATCCTATCAATAATAGAAAATTCTGTATCAAAAGGAAAAAATCCTAATTTAGAAGAATTAAAATATAGATTGAACAAGCATTCGAAGTTTGAAGATGAGGTATTTTATCCAAGATTAGATGAGATGCTTCCTGATCACCAAAAGGATGAGATAATCAATAAAGCAAAAGAAATTATAATTGGATAGATTTTTTTAAGGTTATCAGCAAAAAGTCCCTGTTGGAATTTATACTCCATACTATAGAGGTTATGGTATGCATTAATTTGAGTCTAAAAACCTATTGCCTGATATTCGCAAGATTTAAATACTTATATGAATTATAATTCATATGAATAATATAACATTAGTCATATAGGAGATGAAATAAAAATGGAGACTACCTCATCAAAACCAATCAATATATTGATGGATGAACATATAGAGATAATGAAAGTCGTAGATTCTTTTATAGAAGAGGCTGAATCTTTAAAAAATGGAAAAGAATTAGACAAAGAATTTTTTAAAAAAGCTATAGATTTCATTAAAAACTACGCAGATAAGTTTCATCATGCAAAAGAAGAAGATATATTGTTCAAGGAATTCTGTAAAAAAGAAAGTGAACTGCATTGCAATCCTGTTGAACAGATGCTTTATGAACATGATTTGGGAAGAGGTTTTGTAAAAAAAATACAAGAAGGAATAGATAACAATGATAAGAATCTTGTAATAGAGAACTCAATAAACTATGCTGAACTTCTAAAACAGCATATATTCAAAGAAGATAGCATACTCTATCCAATGGCTGACGAAGTTCTTGATGAAAAAATGAAAAATAAGATATTATCAAGATTCAAAGACATTGAAAAACAAAATAAACTTAAAATCAAAAAATATCTTGAATTTGCAAAGATTCAAGAAAAAAACAGGAGGTAAAAATGAAAAAATTATTGTTCATAACAACAATTGTGCTTATAATGGGTTTGATAGGAAATGTCATAGCCCAGAATAATGGATATACTGGATGTTTTGGTCCAGGAATGATGTATGGCAACTATCCTGGTTTTGCAATATTAGGATGGATAACATATATTTTATTTATTGGGCTTATAATAGCAGGAATCTATTGGTTAATTAAATCAGCTAACAAGAAAAGATAATATGGATATTGATATTTTAGAAAAAATAGAATATACTAAAGAAGGAATACTATCTAAAGATATCATGAATAAATCAGGATTAGACATTAGCTTATTTTGTATGGCGAAAAACACTTCAATATCAGACCATACTTCTGCAAAAAAAGCTATTGTCTATGTAATAGAAGGTGATGGAATATTTAATTTAAAAGGAAAAGATATTTTGATGAAGCCTGGAAAAATCATATGCATGGATAAAAATGCATTACATAATCTCAAAGCAAAGGAAAACACGAGTTTTTTACTTGTTTTGTTTCCATACATTAATAAATAAAAAACATCTTATAAAATCATGAAAAAACTAAAAATAACTATTCAAGGAATGCATTGTGCTTCATGCGCAGCAAACATAGAAAAAGCAGTGAGCAAAATAAAAGGAGTTAAATCTGTTTCAGTCAGCATTATGACTAACAAAGGTTTTGTTGAAGCAGAAGATAATTTAAATCCTGAGGAGATTAAAAAAACAGTGGATAAGATAGGTTATAAAGTTATTATAGTAACTGAAAACAAGTTAATTTCAGTTCCTAAATAGTAAAGGAATAAATTTATCCGAAAATTTATTTCCTTTCCTATAATATAGAGTGAAAATGATTTTAAGCAAAACAACTCCTGAAGAAAAAGATATAAGGAACTGGAAGATAAAATTGATTCTTGCATGGTTATTTACAATACCTGTAGCTGTTCTGATGTTTGTTGAAAAATTCAGTCTATTTATGATTGAAGAAAAAATAATGACAATCATCCTTTTAATCCTTTCATTTCCAGTAATGTTTATAATAGGTTTTTCAACAATAAGATCAGGTTTAAAAGGATTTACTAGTCTATATTTTAATATGGATTCTTTGATTATGCTTGGAACTGTGATTGCTTATTTAACTGGAATTTTTAGTTTATTTTTTGTAATCCAGGATTATTCAGGAATATCTTCTATGATTATGGCTTTTTTTATAACAGGAAAATTTGTTGAAGCAAAAGCAAAAGGAAGAGCAACACAGGAAATTAGAAAACTTTTAGAATTAGGGGCAAAAAAAGCAAGGATATTGAAGATTCACGAAGAAATCGAAATACCAATAGAAGACTTGAAATTAGGAGATATCATGATAGTAAAACCAGGTGAAAAAATTCCTACAGACGGAGTAGTTGTAAAAGGTGCAAGCAGTGTAGATGAATCCATGGTCACAGGTGAATCTATTCCTGTTGAAAAAAACATTAATTCAAATGTTATAGGAGCTACAATAAACCAAGATGGCATACTTTATATAAAAGCAACTAAAGTAGGAAAAGATACTTTCTTAGCTCATATTATAGAGCTATTAGAAGAGACTCAAAGCACAAAAATTCCAATACAAAAGCTTGCAGATAAGATAACAAATATATTTGTGCCAACAATTCTTATAATAAGCGCGTTATCTTTTGTTCTCTGGTTATATTTATCAAAAGACTTGAGTAAAGCAATAGGAATATCAGTAGCAGTCCTTGTTATTGCTTGTCCATGCGCTCTTGGGCTCGCGACACCTACAGCAATAATGGTCGGAACAGGAATCGGAGCTAAAAAAGGCATATTGATCAGAAAAGGAGAAGCTATACAGACTATGAAAAAAGTGAAGATAATTGTTTTTGATAAAACAGGAACAATAACAAAAGGCCATCCAGAAGTAAAAGAAATATATTCCTTGGTAAAAGAAAATCATCTTTTTGAATTAATAGGAAGCTTGGAAAAATTATCAGAGCACCCATTATCTAAAGCTATTGTAAAAAAAGCTGATTTAAAAAAGTACCTTGATGTAAAAGATTTCAAGATTTATAGAGGAAAAGGCGTATATGGAAAAATAAGGAATAAAGAAATATTGATTGGAAACATGAAATTCATGCAAGAAAAAAATATATTATTAAAAAATCATGGGAAAAAGATAAAAGAATTTGAAGAAAAAGCCTATACTACTTTGATTGTCTCTGAATCAAAAAAAATAATTGGAATAATTGGCATTGCTGATGCAATTAAAGAAGATTCAATTCATGCAATACGTATTTTGAACAAATTAGGATTCAAGACAATAATGCTTACAGGTGATAATGCACTAACTGCAAAAGCAATAGCTGAAAAAGTTGGCATAAAGCACTATATTGCAAACACTCTTCCAGAAGAAAAACAAAACAAAATAAAAGAACTGCAAAGATTCGGGATGGTTGCATTTGTAGGAGATGGAATAAATGATGCTCCTGCATTAAAACAAGCAAATGTAGGTATTGCTATGGGTACTGGAACAGATATTGCAATTGAAGCAGGAGACTTGGTAATTGTTAATGGGTCTTTAATAGGAGTAGTTAAAGCGATAAAGCTCTCAAAAGCAACATTCAAGAAAATAAAACAGAACCTGTTCTGGGCATTTATCTATAATATACTTATGATACCTCTTGCAATAGCAGGATTCATCCATCCTGTCTTAGCAGAGATTGCAATGGCATTGTCCTCAATAACAGTTGTTACAAATGCTAATCTATTGAGAAGGGAAAGAATATAAAATCAAGTTTATCTATTTTCAAATCGTGTTTAATACTTCATATCTTGCCACAATCGATTTGAAACTTTCAAAATCTTTGGATTTTGAATGGTCCAGAAAAACTTCTGAAAGTTTTTCTTGGAGACTAAAATTTCCGGTCGTGAAACGAAAAAATTTGCAGAAAATACTATTGAAACAAGGATAAAATATTTTTAGGATATTTTTTTATGCGTATACGCACTTCTTATTAGAACATTTAACAGCTGCACTATTGACTTTACAACCTGTATCTGGAAATATTATAGGGCATGAATATACCTCATAATCATTTAGTTTTGCTGCAATTTTAGAAATATAGTTATTGTTTGTAGGTTTTCCACAATAGACGCTTAGTACTCCGCAATCACTGTTATTATTGCAAGTATTTGAATTGCCAAACAATTGCAAAATCTCATTTTTAAGTTCATCGCAGCTTCTATTTATATATAATGTAGGAACTGACAAAGTCTTAGACTCATTTTCTAAAGGTTTGCTGCTAAACTCTTTAACTACAATATTCTTTGATAAATCCTCTATTTTCTTATCAAGGCCAGTCTTGACATTATACATATAGAAAGCCAGTATAAGCACAGCAATGACTAGAATTCCAATCATATAAAATTCCTTTTTTACTTCTTTTTTAACTTCTTTAACTTCTTCAGTCATTATTACCTAAACAATGGCCTATTTATAAATATTGTCAAATAAAAGAATATATGTAGAATTGACTTAATAAAATCAAAAAAACAATCCACCACACACTAAAGGTGTGGGTTTGTGACAGGCACTTGTTTTTTGGATGCAAGAAAAAACTTTTATGGTTTTTTCTGCACAGAAAATTGCATAAAACAATTTTCTTGTGCTCCGAAATTGATAACAGTATCTTTTTGCTACGCTCCATAATAAATTCTGGAGTTATCAATTTCGGACATATCACTTAACTGCTTTCTTGAACTCATCAGAATACTTGTCAAGATCTTTTTTTATCTTAGAAATTGCATCAGATAATGCTTTTTTAGCAGTTTTACCATCTGTAATTATCTTCATAATAATAGGCTTACTATAATGTTCTTTTCTCCAGACACCTTGTTTTACACTATCATCTTGATTAAGATATACCCTTACTATCTCTGCAACAGTGGGATTATCTATCTTGAATTCAAGTTCATTTTTCTCATCTTTAATTATTTTTATTTCCATATTGATAGATTAATAAGCGATGATTTATAGGAATTAAAGAAAAAGTTGGTTTTTAAACCTTTTGAATAACTAATAGCGTGATAGCTCGATTTACATTTCTGTTTTTAATATACACGTAGGGATGGAGTTATCTTTTTTGCTTTGGATATTTAAATCCAATCATCCTTTGGGTTCTAGAAGCTCTCTGCCACCTAAGATATTATCAAGTTCTTTAGTTTCTTTTTCTTTTAATAACCTTATCTCTTCTTTTCTTGCTTCAACAACTCTTTGTTTTTCTTCAATTTTTTTCTGTTCTTCTCTTCTCTCATATTTTGTCACATCAATCTTTTTTTTAATCTCTCTTAAATCACCTACCCTAACTTTAGATAAATCAGCCTTTTCTATTTCAAACTCCCCTTTTTCATTGAAACTATGGCTCTCCATTAATTTTTCAGCTCTTTTTTCAAAATCTTCATCATTAATTATGCTCTCTATTTTAGGTTCAGGTATATGGTCCAGTACATTGCCATATTCATCTAATAAAACAGGTTTATCATAACTCTTTTTCATCCTATTTATTAATTCTATTTCATTTACTTTAATCAAACGTATTAAAAAAAAATTCTCGAGTTTTTTTATTATTCCTTCAGTATTATCAGGAAGCCTGGCTTTTTCAAGCATCTCAATTGATATTTCAGAAACATTTATTGCCTCTGCAAGTTGTTTTTGGGATAATCCTTTTCTTCTCCTGTTCCTCATTATCTCCCAATGATAATAATCAACCAAATCAGGCATTTTTTTTACAGGAATTTCAAGTTTAGGATTCTTGTCAAGTTCTTTTAATAAAGTATCTCTTTTGATTAATTCTTCTTTTTTAGGGTCATTCATTCCAGCAAGACGCTTCATTCTTTCATAGACTCCAACACCTCTTTCAGATTCTTTAATCTGCATCTTATCAGGTTTTCTTATTATAGAAATATTTTCAATTATAGCACATCTTTCACATAATAAATTCACACTTCCTTCATAGATGACATCATGTAATTGCACACTGTCTTCTTTCACTCTGCATCTTGCACATTTCTCCATTTTGATCTCCTATTTTTAATAGAATAAAAATATATAAATGTAGTTTTTATTCTTTTTTATCCTAAAAGATATATATAGATTTTGATTAACACCTCCCATAATTTTAAAATATCAAAAAAACAATGGGCCACCACACCCTAAAGGTTTTTTGCCACAGCTAAAAAATCGCCTGCTGGCGAGTGTGGTTTGATTGGCCCTTGTTTTTAGGATGCGCACGAAAACTTTCAGAAGTTTTCGGCGCCACAAAATT
>JAUYDD010000035.1 GCA_030704765.1 Nanobdellota archaeon
AAATGTATTCTGTTTTATTAATAAACCCCCTGATAAAAGGAAATTAATGAATGAGTTGAATTATTGGGTTAATATAGCTAGTTAATATGCCGAAGGCATTGTCTTGACATGTGGATGTCAGTTTGTTTTAATTTCTGAGCATCCTAAAAACAAGGGCCAATCAAACCACACTCGCCAGCAGGCGATTTTTTGCCGTGGCAAAAAACCTTTAGGGTGTGGTGGCCCATTGTTTTTTTGATATTATAAGTTAATTTGATCATTAGTGTAAAGCAAACCATTAATCTTAACATTACTTTCACTTCTATTATACTTTAACTCAATTTATTTTTGCTCAATTGTTTCCTCATGCTCAACAACTTAGCTGATATACATTAATAATTATTCTATATCCAAAGCAAAAAAGATAACTCCATTCTTTAGAATGGAGTATAATTTGATATTGTCTTTTTCGCTCTTGTGAAAAAAAGCATTTTTATTTTTTGATTAAGATACATAAATGCTTTTTTTCAGTCTCACCACCAAAAAAATCCAAGGGATTTTTAGGGTCTAAAAATTCTTCTTGAGGAATTTTTCGGAATCCACGGCAAACCCACACCTTTAGGTGTGGGTACAAATCCCGTCAGGGATTTGGTGATATCCTAACTCGTTAAATGGAAAGCATTTGTTAAGTTGAATATTTGACTTATCAATTAAGATAATTTTAAAAAGCGATTTTTTGTAAGTTTTATATAGTGTAAGTAGCTATTATTCACATGCCTGGGTAGCTCAGCCTGGATAGAGCGACTGCCTTCTAAGCAGTAGGTCGCAAGTTCAAATCTTGTCCCGGGCGTTGTCTTGATTCCCTAAAGAGTTCATAATCGTAAAATTTATAAACTTGATATTATTAAATATTTTATAAATAATATAAAATATATAATATAGATGATATCTGAAACAAAAATAAAAGCTATTGGAACCTCTATAGGTATAATTATTCCAGCAGAGATAGTAAGGAACATGGATTTGAAGTTAGATGAAAGTGTTTTAATTGATATTCGAAAGAAAGAAAACATCCTTAAAGATATGTTTGGGAGAGGAAATGTAAAAGGGAGATTAAAGGAAAGTACATTAAAAGAACTAAGAAAAGAATTAGAAGGAAAATGGTTGTGAAATGCTTGGATACTTATGCTTTAATGGAAATCTATAATGGAAATCCCAAATTTAGTGATTATTTAAGTTCAAATTCTATTATAACCGGAGAGACTATCGCAGAATTTTATGGAGTTCTTTTAAAAGAGCATGATATTGAAGAAGCTGATTTTTGGTACAAGAAACTAAAATTTTTAGTAAAAAATGTATCATTTGAAATACTTGTTAAAGCGATAAAATTCAAATTTGAAAATCGGAAAAAAGGTGTTTCTTTTTTTGATTCTGTAGGGTATATATATTCCATAGAGAATAATCTTATATTTGTTACTGGTGACAAAGAATTTGAAGGGTTAAAAAATGTAGAATTCATCAAGAAATAGCAATCTTAATATAGAAAATATTTCTAAATTAAAGTATTTTTTATGTCAGAAATTAAACCACATCTTTTAAGATGTGGATGTCAGTTTGTTTTAATTTCTGAGCACAAGAAAATTGTTTTATGCAATTTTCTGTGCAGAAAATTCTTCTGAAAGAATTTTCATGCATCCTAAAAACAAGGGCCA
>JAUYDD010000092.1 GCA_030704765.1 Nanobdellota archaeon
AGAAAATTGTTTTATGCAATTTTCTGTGCAGAAAATTCTTCTGAAAGAATTTTCATGCCATCAAAATTTTTCAGAAAATTTTGTGGCGCCGAAAACTTCTGAAAGTTTTCGTGCGCATCCTAAAAACAAGGGCCAATCAAACCACACTCGCCAGCAGGAGATTTTTTAGCTGTGGCAAAAAACCTTTAGGGTGTGGTGGATTGTTTTTTTGATTTTTAATTATTAAAGAATAATATTCAAGGTTGTATATGATGATCTGAAAAAAAGGATATATAAATTATCAGTCTATCAAGAGTTCTTCATTAGCATAACGCTTAAACTTTTTTATATCTTTAGATAAGGATTCTTCTTCCCTTTTTTCATCTTTTGGAAACTTGGGATTTTGATTAGAAAAATAATCAGGATCTGGCATTATTCATTTTTTTATATTTTCTATATATAATTAAATATAACTAATATATAAAATTATGTCTTTTCTATTAATAGGGTCAAACTTAATAAACCTACTTTATTAAAACAATATATGGATAAAGATGAACAAAGTATTGATTTTAAGTATAACCTAAAGACCTATTTTAGCTTGGTCTCTAGATATAAATTCATCATTTTCTTGTTATTAGTCCTGTCTTTATTCTTAGAATCGAGATTCATTATTGACAGATATCTTTTTAAAGTCATCATAGATAAAAGCACTATTTATCTAGAAGATAAGATTATTTTAGAACAATTAACAAACCAGCTTATAATAATTGCTGTGATATTTTTAGTTATTATTTGCATTGCAGCAATATTCAGGTGGCTGCATCTTCATTATATTAATATATTAGAAGGCAATCTGATACTTGATTTAAAAAGGAAATATTTCAATCATCTTATTGAATTAGACCATGGGTTCCATGTCTCACATAAGACAGGAAGCCTTATATCAAGATTATCAAGGGGTGGCAGTGCAACTGAAAGACTTACAGATGTATTTGTTTTCAATACTATTCCCCTATTTATCCAGATAATCATATCATTTTTTTCAATAATATATTTTGACAAAGTATCAGCAATAATTATATTATTAGTCTCTATTGCATTTATCTCTTTTAGTTTTTTTATACAAAAGATACAAGAAAAAGCAAATCTAGAGGTTAATAAGAACGAAGATATTGAAAAAGCTAATATTTCTGACATATTCACAAACATAGATTCAATACAATATTTTGGAAAAGAAGAATTAATTAAGAAAAAATTTGAATCTTTAAGTGAAAACACAAGGAATAGTGTTGTTAAGAACTGGAATTATTTCAGGTGGAGTGATGCAGGCCAATCCCTTATTTTAGGCCTAGGTACATTTTTCTTGATATATTTCTCAATGAAAAGCTTTTTGTCTGGAAATATTACTCTTGGAACAATAGCATTCATCTACACTGTTTATCTTGGATTGATAGGCAATATGTTCAGTTTTGTACAAGGAATAAGAGGATTCTACAGGTCAATGGCTGATTTCCAAGATCTTTTTTATTATGGAAAGATTGAAAAAGAAATAAAAAACAAACCTAATTCAAAAAAAATTGCAATAAAAGAAGGAGAAGTGGAATTCAAAAATATGAGTTTTTATTATGGAAAAAGGAAAATTTTTGATGATTTCAACCTAAACATACCAAAAAACAAGAGAATTGCTTTAGTTGGACATTCTGGTTCTGGAAAGACTACTTTAATAAAATTACTTTACAGGATGTATGATATAAACAAAGGAGAGATATTGATTGATGGTCAAGATATCCGGAATGTCAGACAAGAGTCTTTGAGAAGTGAAATGAGCATTGTTCCTCAAGAATGTGTGCTTTTTGATGATACTATCTATAATAATGTTGCTTTTTCAAGCCCTCATGCAACAAGAGAAGAGGTAATGGAAGCTATAAAATTCGCTCAATTGGACAAGATAATAAAAGATTTTCCAAATAACGAAAATACAATTGTCGGTGAAAGAGGAGTTAAACTTTCTGGCGGAGAAAAACAAAGAGTGTCTATAGCAAGAGCAATTCTTGCTAATAAAAAGATTTTAGTGTTGGACGAAGCAACATCTTCATTAGATTCAGGGACAGAGCATGAGATACAAAATGACTTGGAGAAACTTATGAAAGGAAGGACATCAATAATTATTGCCCATAGATTATCTACAATCATGAAAGCAGACATGATTGTTGTCATGAAAAATGGAAAAATAGTCCAGATGGGAAAGCACAATGACCTTATAAGAAAACCTGGCGAATACAAGCATCTTTGGAACCTGCAGAAAGGCGGGTATATTAAGTGAGAATTTTGATAATCTTATTTGTCTTCAACTTTCAATCCACAAACTATAAATAGTATTATTTATTTAATATATAAGGGATATCAAAAAATCTGTATTGGATTTTTAGGACATTCCAAATTTAAATAACAATAGCAAAATTATGGTCGATATAAAAAATTTAGTTTTAGGAATTGCAATATTCATACTTACTGTATCAGTTGGTATTTATGGAATAAATACCTTTTATGGAAGCCAGCCTAAATATGAAGATTATTGCCCAAACATTTATACTAAAGAATTATGCTTAAATTCAGGCAGGGTGTGGATAAATAATTCAGGTGAAAATATAGCGCCTCCTGGAAAAACTGCACCAATAGATGCTGGATCTTGTAATTATGATTATACAAAATGCCAAAAAGAACTCGATGATGCAAGAGAAAAATATTCTAAAGGTGCGTTTTTTATAGCTCTTCCACTAGGAATAATAGTCATTGCAGTTGGAGCAATAATATTCGGCTTAGCTACTGTTGGAGGAGGACTTATGGCTGGAGGAGTTGGAATATTATTATATGGTATTGTACAATTCTGGGAATTTGCACAAGACTATCTTAAATTTGGCATGTCATTACTAGGCCTTATAATAGTCATTGCATTAGCATATTATGCTAATAAAAAATGGCTAAAGAAATAAGGTTTAAATAAATTCTTAGTAAAAAAGCAAAGTTTATAAGCATATCATCATATATATTAAAAAAGATGGAAGAACATAATTTTAAGATAATCAGTATCATATTCATAATTATAGGGCTTTTATTAATAGGTGTTGGAATTACTGGAAATGCAATCAGAAATACATCTCCTGACCAATGCAAAGCTGATTCAGAATGCTCTAGTGAAAAAATATGCTGTTTTTATAATTCCATTGACGGTATGTGTGGGGATCCTCAAACATGTGAAAAAATCTCTAATTATGGATTAGAGATAGAAAATCCAAAAAAACAAGATGACTATTATTTCTATTTTTATTTAGGGTTAGGAATTGTTATTATATCTGGATTGTTTTTATATTCAATGCATCTAAAAGATAAAATTATTTCTAGAATAAATAATAGAATAGTCAAGAAAAAGAAAAGAAGATAGATATTTTTATTTAATTCAAGAAGCTTTTTTTACATCAGGCAAAAGAGCAGCTACTATATCTAAAGCTATTTTCTTATTGACTCTTGCCTGCAATAATATCTCTGGTTTATGCATACCATGTTCTCTGTATGCAGCAGGATCTTCTACAAATAATCTTCCTGATACAGTAACAGAAGTCCGGTCATCAGACAATTCTTGCCTATAGTCCCTGAAATATTTTCTTGGATTTTCAACCCCAGGTGTTCTAGGAGCTCTATAAGGATTAGAATCATCAGTTTCCCCTTGACTTGGTTCTGAATCAACAACAGTATCAATATCTATTCCAAGCTCAGCTAACCTTGATTTTGCTTCTTCATAACTTATTGGAGAGCCATATAATATGTCGTGGATTATATCCCTTAGCATCTAGCTATTGAAAAATCAGGGTTTTTAAATTTATGTTTTTAAAAACATTTAAAAACTAGCATAATATAAATCATATATGGTTAAAAGAATCGATTCAAGCCTGAAACTGGATTCTTTAGCTTTGCTTCTCTTACTCTTGTAAATCAAGAGTGAGATAAAAATAAATTGCTCTTGAAAAATTCTAATGACAAATAAAATAATTATCTTTGACACGACTCTTCGCGATGGAGAACAAGCATCAGGATTCCATCTATTAAAAGAAGAAAAACTTGTCATAGCTAAGCAACTTGCAAAACTAGGGGTTGATGTAATTGAGGCAGGATTTGCTGCATCATCACATGGTGATTTTGAATCAATTAATGAGATTGCAAGAGTTGTTGGAACAAAAGATGGGCCTGTGATATGTGCGCTTGCAAGAGCCATAGAATCTGATATTGATTTAGCTGGAAAAGCATTAGAGCCTGCTTATAATAAAAGAATCCATACTTTTATTGCTACAAGTGATATTCACATAGAAGGTAAATTCAGAAAATCAAGAGAATGGGTCATTGAAACTGCAGTTAATGCAATAAAAAAAGCACTAACTTATACAAATGATGTTGAATTTTCTTGCGAGGATTTTGGAAGATCAGATTTAGAATATACTGTTGAGGTTGTTTGTGCTGCTATAAAAGCAGGTGCAAAAACAATAAATCTTCCAGATACTGTTGGCTGGCTAACTCCTTCAGAATGTTATGAAAAAGTCAGGTATGTTATTGATAATGTTAGAGGCAGGGGGCTGGATGCTGTTTTTTCAGTTCATAATCATAATGATTTTGGAATGGCTACTGCAACAACAATAGAGGCAATAAGAGCAGGTGTCAGGCAAGTTGAGGTTACAATAAATGGAATCGGAGAAAGAGCTGGGAACACTTCCTTGGAAGAGATTGTTGCAATATTGAAAACAAAAAAACTCGGTGAATGCAATGTAAAAACAGAATTTATTGGAGAAACAAGCCAGCTTGTTTCAAAGTTAACCGGAGTTTATCCTCAGCCAAACAAAGCAATTGTTGGAAAAAATGCATTTGCTCATGAAGCTGGTATACATCAAGATGGTGTAATAAAAGAAAAATCAACATATGAGATAATGGATCCAGTTGATTTTGGAGTTGAAAGTGTCTTGACATTCGGTCCGCGATCTGGAAGAAATGCATTAAAAGGGAAATATAAAAGATTAGGGATAATTATAGAAGGCGATGAATTTGAAAGTGTTGCTAAAAGATTCAAGGAAATCGCTGATTTGAAAAAAGAAATTGATGATTGTGATTTAATTATGGCTGTAAATGGGGATTATAATGAACCTGAATATTATAAATTTGTTTCATATAGAACAATTCCATTAAAAGATGGATTTGGATGTATTGTTAAACTGATTATTAATGATGAGAAGAAAAGAGAATATTCTGAAGGTGGTGGGCAGATAGATTGTGCAATTAAAGCTATTAGAAAAGCTATATCTGGAGAAAATATCATATTGAAAGAATTTAATTCCAGATCTCTTGGAGTTGGTTCAGACTCTTATGCAAACACAAAAATAATAGTTGCGAAAAATAGCTGGGAAGCAAAAGGATTTTCAACTGATACAGATGTAGTAAGAAGCGCTATTTTAGCTTTTATTAATGGAGCTAACAGAATAAGATATATTGAAGATTATTTTAATCCATCTAGATAAACATTTATAAGTTGAAAATCTTTGGTTTGTTCATGGTAAAAGAGGTTTTTGAAGCAAGAAGTTTTGCTGTCATTGGAGCAAGCAGGGAAGAAGGAAAAGTAGGAAATATCATCTTCAAGAACCTATTGCAGAATGGAATTAAAGCGTTTCCTGTGAATCCTAATGCTCAAGAGATTTTGGGTGAAAAATGCTATAAAAGCTTAAAAGAGATAAAAGAAAAAATAGACTGTGTGATAATTGCTATAAAATCTGAGTTTGTACTACAGGTTTTAAAAGAAGTTAATAATAAGGACATAAAGATAGTTGTTATTATAAGTTCTGGTTTTTCTGAATCTGGAAACAAGGATATAGAAGATAAAATTAAAGAGCTTTGTTTCAGGAATAATATCAAACTAATAGGGCCTAATACTTTAGGTTATATAAATCCGTATAATAATCTTAATGCAAGTTTTTTTGCAACTATGCCAAATAAAGGCAAGATTGCATTTCTTTCCCAGTCAGGAGCTATTGGTTCAGCTATACTTGATATGGACATAGGATTTTCAGGATTTGTATCTTTAGGAAACATGGCTTGTCTTGATTTTTCTGATTTTATAGAATATTTTTCTAATGATAAAAATACAGAAGTAATAACTCTTTATATTGAATCTTTGAAAAAAGATATGGGAAAAAGATTCATAGAGACATGCAAAAGATGCAAAAAACCAATAATAGCTATTAAATCAGGAAAGACTCCTACTGGAATAAAAGCAGCTAGCTCTCATACAGCTGCATTAGCATCAGAAGAAGGCGTTTATGAAGGAATATTTTCTCAATGTAAAATAATAGAAGCTGATTCAGTCAAGCAGATGTTCTTGATTGCTGAACTCTTGGTAAAATACAAAAACATTGGAAAGAATGCGTGCGTTGTCACAAATGGCGGAGGAGTTGGAGTATTATGCTCTGATTATTGCTTTAAACTAGGCATTAACTTGCCTATGTTGCCCAATAATATATTTAAAAAATTAGATGAGTTCTTACCTGAAGGATGGGGCAAAAACAATCCTATTGATATTTTAGGTGATGCAAAAGCAGAATTATATGAAAAGACATTGGATATTCTTGAAAATGAGAAGTTCTTTGATTTTTATATTATATTATTAACTCCGCAATACATGACAGAACCAGATAAGACAGCAGAAATTCTACTTAAGATGTCAATGAAAAAACCAATACTTTCCTGTTTTATGGGAGGAAATAAAGTTGAAAGTGCAAGACAGGTTTTAAGCAAAAATAATATTTTAGTCTTTGATGATGTAAAAGACCTCTGTGAAGTATTAGGAAAAGTTGTGAAGTGAAATATAATTTTTATAATTCTCCTCTCGCGTCAACTATAAAAGCTCCTTGTTCATTCAAAATAACTGGATTCAAGTCAAGTTCTGAGAACTTAAGTGTTGATACTTCATATGCTAAATCAATAAAACTATCAATATTGTGTTTTTTTCTTTTGAACAAAGTTGGATAAAGCTTTAATTGTTCTAGGGCCTTTTTTATCTCTGTTTTATCAACTGGAATTGCCCTGAATCCTACATCTTTTAGAACTTCTGCATTAGTTCCACCAAAACCTATCATCAATAGATTTCCAAAAACTTCATCATGCTTTAATCCTAATATCATCTCAGTACCTATGACTTGTTCCTGGATTATGATTGGAGAACCTGAAAATTCTTTTTTTAATCTTTTGTATTCTTGCATTGCTTGTTTAATGTTTTCAATCCTCAATACTGCTTTTTTTTCAAGTTTATGCCCTCTAATAGAGGCTTTCATATAATAAGGAAAAGAAAGTTTTGATAGGTCAGATTCTTTTTTTATCCCTATAGCTTTAGCTAAAGGCAATTTCTTCATTATCTTAAAACATTCAAGCAAGGTTAGCATTTTATTTATATGATTTTATCTCCTTTTTGTTAAATCCTCATTTACAATTTTCAAGCATCTTTTTTTATCATTAAATGATAAAAGGTTCAAAGCCTTTTTATAACTTACCCATTTATATCCTGAATGCTCTTTTTTATCAAAAATTATTTTTTTATTTTTTATTCTTGCTGAAAACAACCTATAGGTCTGGCCTGTTAATCCAGGCCTATCTCGAAATTTTTTTCTATATTTATATTTACCTTTTATTGAATATTTTTTTAAACTAATAGCATGTTGCCCTGTTTCTTCAAAAAGTTCTCTTTTAGCTGTCCTTTTCCTTGTCTCGAATCTTTCAACTCCTCCTTTTGGAAATTCCCATCCTTTCCAATGGAGTTTTCTATACAAGAGCAGATATTGGATCTTATCACCAACAATCCTATATGTTACTATAAATACCCCTTTTCTATATTTACCTTTTTTCATATTTTATATAAATAAAATTTAATTATGTCCATAAATCAAAACCACATCATTTATGATGTGGTTATTTTTGGTGGTTTTGATTTTGGATCATCCAAAAAATTTCCGAATCAGAAAAATCGCCGATCAAACTCCATCCTTCAGGATGGAGTAGGCGATTTTTCA
>JAUYDD010000093.1 GCA_030704765.1 Nanobdellota archaeon
TGAAAAATCGCCTACTCCATCCTGAAGGATGGAGTTTGATCGGCGATTTTTCTGATTCGGAAATTTTTAGGATGCTCGGAAATTGAATGCAAGTAAACTACCTCATCTTAAAAGATGAGGTTTTCAATTTCCGACATAATCTTCTGTTACAAATAACATAAAATCTGTTACTTGTAACAACTTGTAACAAATTGACATCTCTTTTCAGTTTTTTAAGTGAGTAATGCCTCTTACAATGTTTACATTTATAGCAAATAACTTCAATAATCGGATATAAAAGGGTTATTTGCTAGATAGGAAATGACATTGAAAATATACGAAAATTAATGTTATTTCCTATAACTCACTTTTCAGCGAGTTTGTATAGTCCATATTTATTGCAAAATATGCACTTTCTACCCAAGAAATACATGTCTGACAATACTCTTTTCATTACTATCGCTGTAGTTTAGCTATTATTTAAGCTTTTTTAGTGCTGAAATGCTATAATCACCTATTTTAATATACTGGAGAATAGAAATCTATATTAAGGGTAATTTATTCCAACTAAATACAAGGGAGGATAAATAATAATAGAAGCATAAAATGAAAAAAGCATTTTTAATGTTCGCAGTCATTTTCGCAGTTGTTCTTGTTAGCTCAAGTGTTATGGCTATAACTTTTTTAACATCTACTGAAACATCAACATCTGATTTCAAGAACATAATAACAGGTAAGCCTACGACTGGTTTGGTTGTTGATATTAATGATCCTAATTCTGAATTTTTTAATTACTGTACAGATGTTTATACAGGTTCAATTGGCTGGACAACTTTAGGGTACACAATGAACTCAATATATACAGGTGGTCCTGCTGGAAAAGGAATAATTTATACAAATGAACCACTTCATGCAGGAGCTCAGATAATTAGTCCTATAGTAATAGACACTTGCACTGATGGAGTTACAGCTTGGAACGTAATGTCTGCAACAGTAATATAAACAAAATTTTTAACTTTATTTTTTTATTTTTTAAATTTAAGAAAATAAAAAAAGGTGATTTTTTTATATTATTGTTAGTGTAATATATTTGAAAAATATAACAACCACTTATCTACAAAATATCAGTACATTAAAACAAATATATTAAATACATCAACTCATAATAAATACCCTCTTTTACACAAATGATTCAGCTACAATATTTTACTTCCTCATCAAAAAAACAATGGGCCACCACACCCTAAAGGTTTTTTGCCACAGCTAAAAAATCGCCTGCTGGCGAGTGTGGTTTGATTGGCCCTTGTTTTTAGGATGCATGAAAATTCTTTCAGAAGAATTTTCTGCACAGAAAATT
>JAUYDD010000098.1 GCA_030704765.1 Nanobdellota archaeon
ACCCTAAAGGTTTTTTGCCACGGCAAAAAATCGCCTGCTGGCGAGTGTGGTTTGATTGGCCCTTGTTTTTAGGATGCTCGAGAATTGAAAACTGTAACATTTGCTACGGCCACATGATAAATCATGAGGTTTTCAATTCTCGACATCAAAAAAATTTATATTCAATAATGCGCTACTAGTTTAATGGTAGAACATATCGTTGCCAACGATAGAATCTGAGTCCGATTCTCAGGTGGCGCAGTTAATTATATTATTCTTCTACATGCCAGACATAAAACACCTTCATAAACATCTTCCCCAACCAAAACTGCTGTAAAATCATATTCTGCTGATTGATTACCTGAAATATCACTTGCTATGATTTGTCCTTTTGTAATATTTTCAAAATTGTTTATCAGGATATTCTCTTTTGATTTTTTGATTATATTAAAGGCTTCATATATGTCTATATCCTCATTAATCTTATTTTCAATAATATTTTTAATTAACTGGATTGCTTCTCTTACATTTTCTTTTCTATTATGAGGACCGACTTCTATACTTATGCCACAATCAACAAAATCTATTAATGCTTTTCCACTTGCAAAAAATTCAGGCATTATTATTAATTTTTTTAATCCCAATTGTTTTGCAAATTCTATTTTTTCAGGATTTGGTTTTGTTATTATTCCAAACATAGGACAATTATTAGAGCAAGAATGAAGATCTATTATATAATAAAAATCTTTTATTTTTTTAATCAGATTATATGCTAGTCTTTCCTCATGATTTCCATCTATCTTTCCTGGAAAACATCTGTTCAAATCTGCATCGATACATCTTTTATTCTCAATAAATGCTTTTTTATTTGAAAGAAAAAAATGGAAGAAAGACTGGTTTTTACTAACTTCAAAACCATATCTCTCATTCCCATGTAAACAACAAACAATTGCTAAATTTTTCATTTTAGTTACCAACAGCCGCCTGATTTTTCAAAAATATCTTCAGGAAAATGCTCTAAATGATGCAATCCTATTGCAAGAACTGCATCTCCTTTAAACAAATCCATTTTTAGTCCTTCTTTAAAGAATTCGCTTACTGTAGAATGTTTTGGCTCTTCTCCATAAAAAAGCCCTCTGTAATATCCTTTGATAACTCCTTTGTCATTAATATCACATCCAAGATAAGATGCAAACTCTTCTAGAATGGATCTTATGAAATCTGGGAGGAAAAGTCCTTTTGGAGACACGCTGAAACAATTAAATCTTGGAAAAATAGCTTGGCAATAATTATCCAAGGCCTTATACATTCTTGGATTCTGGGTTCTTAAACAAATAAAACATTCTTTACCTATTACCAAATCTGTTATTTTTTCAAAAACCTTTTTTCCTTGAATAGAGGGATCTAAACATATTCCTTCTACTATTAAAGAAGGAAATCCTGCAAAATATCTTCTATTATAACTTGCCATTGCTTTTATATTTCCATTCCTAAGAAGGTAAACGCTTTCAGGCATAGTTATATGATTGTAGATGTCTTGAAATTCTAAATCTCTTCCAAAACCTTTTCTTACAATATTTACAACTTCTTCTAAATCTTCTGGACTTGAATCAAAATATGCTTTGGGTTCTAAGATTTCTTCTAAAACTCCAAAGAAAGGTAGAAGCTCTTACTATTTCATTTTCTGTCATGTTCTTCTAACCTCCTTTCAACCTTTTTCAGAAGGAATTTCAAAATAATATAGATTAGATTTATAGGGCTATGCCCAGGGATATTGAAATAGATATTTATAAAATAAAGGTCTAACTAAAAATAATAAAATTTTATTGCCAGAGATAACCTCTATGTAGTGCTATCATATTAATAGGATTATTAACTGCTATTTAAATTTTACTATGCAATTTCCTTTGTGTAGTGTCCGATTATAAAATCAAAAAAACAATGGGCCACCACACCCTAAAGGTTTTTTGCCACAGCTAAAAAATCGCCTGCTGGCGAGTGTGGTTTGATTGGCCCTTGTTTTTAGGATGCTCAGAAATTAAAACAAACTAACATCCACATCTTAAA
>JAUYDD010000107.1 GCA_030704765.1 Nanobdellota archaeon
ACCCTAAAGGTTTTTTGCCACGGCAAAAAATCGCCTGCTGGCGAGTGTGGTTTGATTGGCCCTTGTTTTTAGGATGCTCAGAAATTAAAACAAACTAACATCCACATCTTAAAAGATGTGGTTTAATTTCTGACATTAAAATAATCCAAATATTTTTAATATCATATAAGAATCAGCTATGAAAAACATAAAAAATATTATATTCTCTATTATTCCATCTGTTTTAATATATCCTTTTATCTGAAATCTAAAAGGCCAAAAAGCCCTCGTACCTTCTTTAGTCAAGGAATCTGTAATAATATGCATATTATATCCTATAAAAAATCCAAAACCCACAATAGGATAAAATAAATATAAGACAATAGAAAATAAAATTCCAATAAAAAAGCTATGAAATATTCCTCTATGAATCACAAAAAATTGCAGAGGCCTGAATATTATGTGTTTTCCTAATTTTGAATAAGAGCTGTCTATATCTGGAATTAATGTTGATAATGCTACAACAATAACAAATAAATAATTATTGGATATCTTATTGAATAATAACAATGCTACAAAAAGTGCTATTATTTGATGTGTCCTTGCAAGCATAAATCATCTCTCCAACTCTTCAATAAGTTTTGATATATCGACATCTTTTATATCATTAACAATGAACTCATTATTATTGAACATGGAATTTTTTCTGACCTGTCCAGAAACTAAAACTTCTTTTCCTAAAAGCTCTTGTTTTTTCAATAAGAAAAGTTCTGGATTTTCAAGTTCTTCTTTTTTCATTAATTTCTCTATAGCTTCAGAAAATGCAACAGCCCTTATAGAATCACTGCCATCATCAATGACAAAATTTATTAAGGCTCTTCTTTCAGCAATGACTTTTCCATGACTATTGCATTCTTTTAATTCATTGATTTTCCTTTTGCATTCAGGGCATATTTCAAAAAATCTTGGTTCAAACATCTGGAGTATAAATGCTCTTGCCATAACATTATCATTAGTATTGAATGCTACTATTTCTTTTTTTATAACAGGCCTTTCAACAACAACTTGATTGATTGTCTTTTCAGAGATCTTTATTTCTGAAAAACTAGCAAGATGGATTTCTCCATTCCTTAATGTTCCGTTTAATATTTCAATTACATCTCCTGAATTCACCTCACCTTTATCAATAAGGTTTATATGATTCTCATCCCAAAGAACAACCCTGGTATTGCTTGTTTCATCAGCTAAAACAAAACTAGCTATCCTTCCGCTCCTTCCGTTTTTATTATATTCTCTTATTGGAAAAAGGTCTATTATCTTTCCAACTAGATTTATTTTCTTCATTCCAGGAACTATCTGGGATATTTTTATTATCTGCTTGTCAAAATTTATATTAAGTTCAGCAGCAATTATCTGTGCTGCTCCTGCTTTAGATATAAGTCCTGCAAGTTTTGCTTGTTTTGCTTCTATCCTTCTCTCTATCTCAGATTTCGCAACACCTGATTTTTCAGATATCAATTCCACTAACTGATGATAATTGTCTTCCATTATTACCTCTATTTTATATAGCATGATGATAAAAAAAATTTAGTTTATAAAAATTATGGTTAACAAAAATATATGAGATTATTTTATTCTTTCCCAAAAACAACTACTCTAGCAATTAAATATTCTCCACTATCTGATTTCATTGGACTTACTGGATATGTTTGATCATTTGCACTAAAAACCTCTGCTTTCTCAGATTCTAAAAATGAATTCACTTTATAATCTAGTGTAGCCACAGAACGTCCTGTAACTTTTCTAGGAACTAAAAAAGTTTTAACTCTCTTTTTAAGGGTTCCCTTCTCTAAATGTTCATAGACTAAAATTCTTGCTAAGCTAGGAGAATTATCAGGTCCTCGCGGGTATAATTTATCGCTAATATTAAAAATACTTGCCTTTTTTTCATCAAGGAACTGATTCGTTTTATCATCTAGCCTCATAAAAGCCTCTTGAGTAGAATCCCCTGTTCCACTACTAAAAGTTTTAACTTTTCGCATATTATACATTCCAAACAACAATTTAAAAAAATAATGCTATTACAAAATAGCTATTTAAACCAAATATTTATAAACCTAACTTTCAAATCTATTTTATGGCACTTGCATTGATAAAAGTGAAAATAATGCCTGATTCACCTCAAGCTGATTTATCAGAGATAGAGAAAAATGCTCAAGAATTATTAAAAAGAGCAGAATGTAAAATCATAAAATTCGAGCAGGAGCCTATTGCATTTGGCTTGATAGCAGTGATTGTAATGTTCTCCTGGGATGACACTATATCTAATGATGAAGTAGTTGAATCCTTGCAGAGAATCAAGCATGTTTCTTCAGCAGAAGTTATTGATTATAGAAGAGCTATTGGTTGAGAATCTATTGATTGGTTCAATTCCTCGTGGCAGGCTGTGTCACAATTAGTTAAATATAAATAGTAGTTTACCGTCGATAAATTAACTAAATAGATTATTTTGCCATCGGCAAAATAAAAGAGGTAAACATGGTTTATATAAAATCAAGTCCTGAACAAACAATACTTCTTCCAACTGATATGAGGACTATAATACCTAAAGACCATATTTGTTTTCTGATTGAAGAAGTAGTAAATCAATTAAATTATGATGACTTTGACGAGAAAGTCAATGGACCTGGAAATCCAAGCTATCATCCAAGAATTATTATCAAAATAATTCTTAATGGAGTTTGTGAAAGAGTGACTTCTACTAGAAAGCTAGAGAAGCTGACTATAGAAAATATTGTTTTCAGATATTTATCTGAAAATTTGAGCCCTGATTTCCACACGATTGCAATGTTTCGAAAAGATAATTGCAATTTAATAAAAAAATGTTTTTTGCAGACTGTTGAGATTGCAAAAAGATTAGATATGATAAATTTCAGCAAGCTTTACCTTGACGGGATAAAGGTAAAGGCAAATGCTTCAAAAAAGAAGACTTTTGAAGTAGATGAAATAAACTTCTTGTCGGAATTTGTTGATGAGTATTTTGCAGAGGTAGATAATGTTGATAAGGAGGAAGATGAAAAGTATAAAGATACCAATGGAGAAATAAAGATTCCTGAGCATCTCACTCATGAGAGGAAACTAAAAGAAAAAGTAAAAGAGATGTTAAAAGATATGGGCAGTGCAAAGAATCAGATAGATATCGCAAAAGAAAAAATGTCTAAAGAAGCAATTGACAAAGTAAACCTAACAGATATGGATTCTAAGCTGATGAAGATGAAGAAAG
Source organism: Nanobdellota archaeon (assembly GCA_030704765.1). GTDB lineage: Archaea > Nanobdellota > Nanobdellia > Pacearchaeales > GW2011-AR1 > ARS1285. Next base: position 3,263 of record JAUYDD010000107.1, read on the forward strand.
GAGTTTATTTTGAGCAAGCTTACAATTGTCAATTGCTTATTGAAGATAAAAATGAAATAATTGTTGGAAATTATTTATCTGACTCTCCGGGGGATGTGACAGAAACTAAACCAACTATGGAGAAATATAAACAAGACCAGAAAGTCTCGCTGGATGGAGTTGAAATTTTTCAAGATAATGGATACTCGAGTGTTAAGACTGCAGAGTATTATGACAGGGAGGGTGCAGTAGCATATATTCCAGATGGAGCAAGTACAAAAGAACTTCATGGAAATGCAAAGGACATCCAGGCATTTGATAACGATAAGTTTGACCTTGATTTTGAAAAAAATCAAGCAATTTGTCCTGCAGGACATAAAATGGATTTTATCAGAAAACAAACTGATAAAACAACTGGAAAATGGACAAACATTTATCGAACAGATAAATGCAAGAATTGTAAATTTAGAATAGAATGTTGTGGAGACAAAAAAAAGTTTTTATACCGCAATGCACGAATAAATCCTCTTATGAGAAAGATTCGGCTTCGTTTTAAAACGAAAGAAGGTGTTGAGAAATACAACAAAAGATTTCATAAAGGAGAAGTTGCCCAAGCACATATCTTACATAACTTAGGATATAGGGAATTTAAGTGCAGAGGCAATGAAAAGTGTGAGAATGAAATGAATTTGTTCTCAACGGCGTACAATCTGATAAAAATTTACAAAAA
>JAUYDD010000111.1 GCA_030704765.1 Nanobdellota archaeon
ACCCTAAAGGTTTTTTGCCACGGCAAAAAATCGCCTGCTGGCGAGTGTGGTTTGATTGGCCCTTGTTTTTAGGATGCTCAGAAATTAAAACAAACTAACATCCACATCTTAAAAGATGTGGTTTAATTTCTGACATTAAAAGCTTTGAATATAAAATAAAAAAGAGGAAAGAACAAGAATAAGCTTGAAAAATAGTTCAATGCACAACCCCCTCCGGGCATCGAATACGAATCCATGCCCAACATGGGATTTGAATAAAATCTGGGGAATTTCCACCCTCGGCAGGGGCATATTTCTTTTTTTCTTAATGCCCCTTTGAACTATATTAAAGTGATATTGAAATAATAGCAAAATCAAAAGTTTCAACTTTTTGAGAAAAGCTTAAAAAGTATATATAATTAGAGATAATAGCTTCAAATAATTTTGAAGTTTAAAAAACATTTAAAAAGAGGGGTTAATTGTAGAATATATGAAAAAAATAATCTTGCCTATTGTTTTGATTTTAGGAATCATTAGTGTTCTAGGAGTTGTAAGTGCTTATAAGTTAACATTCTCAACAAGAGCCTGTGATTCTAGTATTGACCCTTATTCTCCACCAGTTTCAGGAATATTGAGCCAGAATTGGTCAACACCTAATATATTAGTAGTTGATGCTTATGTAAAAACTTTTTGTGGTGGAGTTAATATAACTGGAGATTTTAATGTAGACTTTACAAATAATAAAATAGTGTTAAAGTATAAAATAACAACAGGAGATGCTGTAACTGAATGTAACTGTGCACATAAATTAATATACACAATTGACAGTTTAGAAAATAGGAATTACAGTGTTTCGCTTGAAGATATTAGTGTTCCTACTCCAATATGCCAACCAACAAAATGTGATGATGGTACAATGACTGAATGTAAGATTGTTGATAATTTATGCTCTTGTTCTACATGTCCACCAATTCAAGTTTGCAAACCTAAATTTTCCTGCGAAGGAGATTATATTCCAAAGTGTAAATTAGAGGGTAATAAATGTGTTTGTGAAAGTTGCCCTGGAATTCCAATTGATATGCAGTCGTGCCTTAACGACCCTAACAATTACTGGGACCAAGAAACAAATAGTTGCCACGCGGGTTTTAGTAGTGATATGATAAAATATTCTTGCTCTGACCCTGATGGTGGGAGAAACTATTATAAGTATGCTCATACTTATGGTTTTAGGTCTTCTTATGCAGATGATAGAGATAAAAGAATTAGGACTGGGGGAAGTGACTCATGTCTTAAAGAAGGGCAACTAATAGAACATTATTGTGATAAAAATGGATTCATACAAACAGAGTATTTTCAATGTCCAAATGGATGTAAAGATAATGCTTGTGTGAAGGGCGAACCAGTCACAGAAAAGATAACATGTAAATTTGTAGGAACAAATAAGGAAGAGCAATGTTATTTAGCAGGGCAATGGGGACCAGAAGACGAAGGAACAAAATTCTGTAAAGCTGGTTCTGGTTCTTGTGTTATTACATATTCTGGATATAAGGGAGAAAAGATTACATGGAAATCTACATGTGGTCAATATCAATATACAACTCAAGATGGAAATGATGAAGTTATTTATTTTAAATGTGAAGGAGGAGAAACAAATATTAGTGAAATACAAAATATAGGATTTAGATTTGCCTATTGGCAGTGTCATGATGGAAATGAACAAAAATCAGAAGATACATCTTCTTGTAAATTATCAGAAACTTGGCAAAAATATGCTAAAGATTATTGTAATAATAAATGTAAAGGAGAAAAATGTGGAGTTAATACTTTTAGTGTCTCTCAAGAATGTTACACTGATGAACTTCCTTCTACAGAAGTTTTTTCAGAAACAGGGGTTCTTATAAAACCTAAAGAACCTATTTTGGATTCTGAAAGTGTATTAGTTTGTAAAGATTCATGTCCTTTGGATAATAAATGTTATCCCTTTGGATATAGGAAAGGTGGGAATTATTGTAGTGATGAAAGTAAGTTTGTTGAACAATTAAAAGCAGATAAAACTTGTGAGAATAATTTTGAGTGTTCTTCTAATGTTTGTGTTTCAAGTAAATGTGTAGATGAAGGTCTTATACAAAAGATAATCAATTGGTTTAAGAAGTTATTTGGTGATTAATTTCAAACAATTAGGTTTTTTATATCAAACCCATATCATTCTAATATCAAACTTCTATAGTTTGTCTGGGCATTCGGACTTTTATGCTATAGTTCGGCAGGGGCATTTCTTATTGAACTTTTTGAATCTTTTAACTGAAATGCAACTGCCAAGCAGGCAGAGGCAGTTGTTTTTTTACGTCCACATAGAAAGATTTATAAATAATGTGCCCGTATAATCTTTATGGCATACACTGAAGTCAAAGAAAGAAATGGAAAGAAATATTACTATAGAGTTAGAAGTATAAGGGAAGGTAAAAAATTTAAAAAGCAGAGAGTTTATCTTGGAAGAGATCTGCCAAAAGGAAAATTGGTTCTAAAAGAAAAAGCTGCAGATAATAAATTAAATGTTAGAAAAAAATCTAGTGAATTAGATAAAATAATTCCAAAAATCAAGCAAATTTTAAAGAATAATAAAGTAAAAAAAGCGGGAATATTTGGAAGTTATGCTATAGGGGAACAGAAAAAAGATAGTGATATCGATATTTTGGTAGAGCCCCCGAAAGGAATAGGATTCGGATTTGTTAGAATTCAATTTGAACTGGAAAAAAGATTAAAGAAAAAAGTTGATTTAGTGAGCTATAATGGATTAAGCCCATATTTAAAAGATAAAATTTTAAGCCAAGAGGTAAGGATAATATGAATGAAAAAAATGACTTGGCTTTTATTGAGCATATTTTAGAAAGCATAAATGCTATAAAAGAATTTTCTAAGAATATCTCTAAAGAAGAATTAATTTCTAATAGATTAAAGCAAAGTGCTATTGTAAGAGAAATAGAAATCATAGGGGAAGCTGTCAAGAATATATCTGAAATTCTTAAGAACAAACATCCAGAAATTGAGTGGAAAAACATTGTGGGCACAAGAGACAAAATGATCCATCATTATTTTGGTGTCGACTTGAATATTGTTTGGGATATTATTAAGATTAATCTTCCAGACTTAAAAGATAAAATATTAAAGATAAAAAAAGACTTGAGATAAGTTTATACACCATTCTATAACTCCGCGCTCGGCAGGGGCAGCTTATATTTCTAATAGAAACTAGCTTCTATTATGGATAGAAAGATTTGAATATCCTCTGATTTATATGATAACTAAAGAAACACTCAAAGAGGTTATACTCTTACAAAGGGAAGCTCTAAATAAATCAGAAACTGGAACTCCAAGAGAAGAAGAAAAAGAAGTAACTATCCTAAGCTCTTTTACTTTAATAATCACTGGAGTAAGAAGGTGTGGCAAAAGCACTTTTTTGAATCAGTTGATAAAAAAGCATATTACCTTAATCTTGAAGACCCTCGTTTAGAAGGATTTGATCTAACAGACTTTAATAAAATTGAAGTTATTATGAAAGAACTTTATGGTGAAGACGGGATTTATTTTTTTGATGAAATACAGAACATACCTAAATGGGAAAAGTTTGTAAGATACATTATTGACAAGAAAGAGAAAGTAGTCATAACTGGCTCAAATGCTTCGCTATTAAGCAGAGAGATGGGCACAAAATTGACTGGAAGGTATATTCAAATAGAAATGTTCCCGTTTTCATTTAAAGAGTTTCTTAGCATGAAAAAAGGTAATGACTCCTTAAATTCATTTAAAGAGTATCTCTATAAGGAAGGATTTCCCGAGTTTCTCAAAAAAGAAAATCCAACAATTTTGAATAGATTGTTATCGGACATTGTTATGAAAAACATTGCAGTTAGATTTAATATCAAAAAAATTTCCTGAAAAATCGCCTACTCCATCCTGAAGGATGGAGTTTGATCGGCGATTTTTCTGATTCGGAAATTTTTAGGATGCTCGGAAATTGAACGCAAGTAAACTACCTCATCTTAAAAGATGAGGTTTTCAATTTCCGACATAAAAAATACAAATATATTAAACAAAATAGCGGTTTTTTTGATTAGCAATGTTGGAAAAGAGTTTTCTTATAACTCGATAAAGAAAATGTTTGATATTAAATCAGTTCAGAGTGTTATTGATTATGTTTCTTTTTTTGAAGATGCTTATTTAATCTTTAGCGTACCCCGTTTTAGCTATTCCTTTAAGCAACAACAGGTAAATCCAAAGAAAGCTTACTCAATAGACAATGGATTTTCAAATATTAACTCTGCATCATTTTCAAAAGATAACGGAAAAATGCTTGAAAATTTAGCATTTTTGGCATTGAGGAGAAAATATAAGGATATATTTTACTTCCAAGAAAAGAAAGAATGTGATTTTGTGGTTAAAGAAAAAGAGAAGATTACTCATGCTATTCAGGTTTGTTTTGATTTCAATGAAGAAACAAAAGACAGGGAGATAAATGGATTATTGGAAGCTTTAAAAGAATTTAAACTTAAACAGGGCTTAATTCTAACTTATAATCAAGAGGATGAATTTAAAATAGAAAACAAGATAATAAAAGTTATTCCTGTTTGGAAGTGGCTATTAAAAAATGGAATTTAATCTCTTTAAGGTAGAATATGATTGGCATGAAGGTATGTGCGACGATTGTTTTTTTGATGTCGGAAATTGAAAACCTCATCTTTTAAGATGAGGTAGTTTACTTGCATTCAATTTCCGAGCACAAGAAAATTGTTTTATGCAATTTTCTGTGCAGAAAATTCTTCTGAAAGAATTTTCATGCATCCTAAAAATTTCTG
>JAUYDD010000114.1 GCA_030704765.1 Nanobdellota archaeon
ACCCTAAAGGTTTTTTGCCACAGCTAAAAAATCGCCTGCTGGCGAGTGTGGTTTGATTGGCCCTTGTTTTTAGGATGCTCAGAAATTAAAACAAACTAACATCCACATCTTAAAAGATGTGGTTTAATTTCTGACATTAATAAAAAATTATTTTTTTATTGCGTCTCTTGATGAAACAAAATTACTAGTGCCTTCTCTTCTTGATGCATTTGAATATATCAATATCACAACAATCAAGACAAAAACAAGTACACTTCCTATAACTAGCAATATTAATGCAAGATAGCTAGGTTTCTCGCAGATTCCTTTAACACAAGAATTAGTGCCGCATTCAAACCCTTTGGCACACTGTGCACCAGAATTCAATTGCACTTTGAATGAAAAATTTTCTGAACAATATTTGTTTTCAATCCTGGTTCCTAATGCATGGCATTGATTCATATATAAGCACATATTAGTACAGTTAATGACTATTATAGTATTATTTGATAGATTACTTGATAGATTACTTGAAATATTATATGTATTGATTGTAAAATTAGCAGTAAGGTTAATTGAATTGTTTATTTTACCTTTATCACTTAGATTAACAATTGGTTTTATATCAGGATTATAAAGATCACCTATAGTACTTGGATATAATCTCAAATATTCTTTTGTAAGCTCTTTTGTTGTATCATTAAGTATCAAGATACATTGATTGTTTGAAAGCCAATAATATAGAGATGCACTTTCAAATATTTTATTCTCTTCAAAATCCTTAAATGAACCGCTTCCAGAATACCTATCCTTACTAGTAAGATTCCTGGGAGTAGATACGCTTCCAGATATTGCATTTTTTAAAGTGCCAAGGCACCAATCAAGATTCCTGACAACAATCCATACTCTGATATTAAAGTTAGAGAGATTTGTTGTGTAATTATACTCTATTAATTCTGTCTCTCCATCAAAAGAAAAAGTCTTTAGATAACTTATACTCCCTATTTTTTTCTTGACAATGCTTGCACTCTCATATTTCAAGCATTTATTAATTGAACAGCTTGCTCCAATACAAGATATGCTTTTCCATGAATAAGTTATGCCTCCATTTATTTTTTCAATACCGCAATAATTTAGATAAATATTATCAACACAACTCATATTCCTATAAGAATTGGCATTGCAGTTCTCAAGGTCTGCTCTCATAGGCCCCATGCACACTCCGTTCTTGCATCCGTAGAAACAGACATACTCTTCATACAGATAATCATTATCATAACAATAAACCTCATTCAAGATGTTCTTATCTAAGCAATAATCATTGTATCTATTATTCCCAACTATAGCAGTGCCTCTTGTAAAATAATTCTTTGACCTATCAGAATCATAACAGCTTGTAGATATATTTTGAGCAAAAATCATGCTGATAGTTAAAAACATATACAAAAATATTATTGATATTTTTACCTCGTTTTTCATGTATTTAATAATATCTTTCAGTTTAAAATACTTACTGAAAAGAGAATAAACATAAAATTAAAGTAAACAAAAATCTTAATTTTTAGCAGGGCATTATTATCAAAGATATAGTAGATATATTATCTCCATACCACTTAACTCGATAACTTTATTTCCCAATCATATTGATTAAGATAATTATAAACATCAAATACTATAATTTAAAAAACGATTTTTCATATATTTTCTATGAATAATAGTACATTTTCTATAATTAATAAAGACAAGAAAACATCTGCAAGAATTGGAATCCTATATACAAAAAAAGGGAAAATAGAGACTCCCTTTTTTATGCCAGTCTCAACTAAAGCAGCAGCAAAGTTTGTTAATCCAAAAAAAATTGAAGAATTAGGGGCAGTTGCAACAATATCCAATGCTTTTATACTTTCTATTAGGCCTGGAACAAAGCCTATAAAGAAATTAGGCGGGATTGGAAGATTCATGAATACAATTCTAGTAAATTTTACAGATTCAGGAGGTTTCCAGATGTATTCTAAATCTTTCTACATAAGTTCAGATGAAAAAGGTGTTATTTTCAAGAATCCTGTTTCAGGAGAAAAGATATTCATGACACCTGAAAAAAATATGAAATTGCAATCAGATATAGGAGGGGATATTGCAATGTGCCTTGATAGGATGCCATTATATGAAGATTCAAAAAAAGAAATAGAAAAAGCAGTAGATTTAACAACAATATGGGCAAATAGATGCAAGAAACATCATGATAAACTTCAAAAAAATATTCCTAAAAACAAAAGACAATTATTGTTTGGAATAACCCAAGGAGGAATTTATCCTGATTTAAGAGAAAGATCACTAAGAGAGTTGCTCAAACTGGATTTTGATGGATATTCAATTGGAGGATTTGGAATGGGAGAGACTTTTGATGAAGAAATGAAAATAGTAAAACAGCAAAAACAAATATTACCAGAAGATAAACCAGTATATTTAATGGGAATAGGCAGCCCAAATGAGATATTAGAAGCTATTTCTTATGGAGTAGATATTTTTGATTCACGAATGCCTACAATGAATGCAAGACATGGTGAATTATTCACATCAAAAGGAAAAATAAAACTATTGAATAAAAAATATGAAAGTGATAAAAATCCAATAGATAAATCCTGCAATTGCTTTGCATGCAAGAACTTTTCAAAAGCATATATAAGGTTCTTATTAAAAGAGAACGAGCCTGTTGGTAAAGAACTCGCATCATATCATAATCTCTATTATTTGCAAAACATTATCAAAGAAGCAAAAAATGCGATAAAAAAAGGAAAATTTAAAGAATTTAAAGAGAATTTTGCATAATTTCCAAAATTCTCTAAGAAAAAGTTTGAAACGCTGAAATCTTCGGCTTTTAGAGGTTGTATGTTTCAGAGAATTTTGCAAAATCAAAAAAACAATGGGCCACCACACCCTAAAGGTTTTTTGCCACAGCTAAAAAATCGCCTGCTGGCGAGTGTGGTTTGATTGGCCCTTGTTTTTAGGATGCTCAGAAATTAAAACAAACTAACATCCACATCTTAAA
>JAUYDD010000132.1 GCA_030704765.1 Nanobdellota archaeon
ACCCTAAAGGTTTTTTGCCACAGCTAAAAAATCGCCTGCTGGCGAGTGTGGTTTGATTGGCCCTTGTTTTTAGGATGCTCAGAAATTAAAACAAACTAACATCCACATCTTAAAAGATGTGGTTTAATTTCTGACATTAACTATAAATAAAATATCTATTTAAAAATCCTTTGTCAATAAAATCAAATAAGATTTACTTCTCAGCATACTCGCCTAATCCTTTTTGTCCATTCTCAGGATCACCTTCAGGAACTTCATCTTCATTAAGTCTTGCTACATCAACAACTTTGTCTCCTTCCTGTAACCTGATTATCCTTACACCCTGGGTTGCTCTTCCCATGACTCTTATCTCTTTCACAGCTGATTTTATTACAATGCCTTTTTTTGTTGAAACTATGAACTTATCTTTATCATCTACTTCAATTGATGTGACTACCTCTCCTGTTTTTTCATGAGAAGTCTTCAGGTTCATCACACCTTTGCACGCTCTTCCTGTTAGTCTGTAATCTTCCACATAGCTCCTTTTTCCATAACCTTTTTCAGTTATTGTAAGTATTGCTGATTTAGGGCCCTGGGCTATTTCCATTGACATCACTTCATCATTTTTATCAAGTTTAATTCCACATACTCCATAACTTGCTCTTCCCATTTCTCTTACTTCATCAGAATTAAACCTTATTGCTTGCCCTTTTTTTGATATCAGCATGACTTCTTGCTTGGATTTCACTCTTCTGACATCAACAACATTATCAGAATTATCCAGAGGCAGGTTTATTATCCTAATTCCCGAATTCCTTGGCTTTGAAAACATCTCTGTTTTTATTTTCTTGACTTGCCCTAATTTAGTCACCATGAACAAGAAATCTGAGAACTCTTTTAATGCAATGACTCTTGTTATAGCATCATCTTTTATGCTTAATAGATTGACTATTGCTTGCCCTTTGCTATATCTCTGGGTCTCTGGAACTTTATATGCTTTAAGCCAGAATAATCTTCCTCTTGCAGTGAATAATAACAGAGTGTCATGAGTTGAACAAGTTATCAATTGTTTTACAAAATCTTCACTAGTAAGTTCAGCGCCTATCATTCCTTTGCCACCTCTTCTTTGTTCATGATAAGCTTTGAAAGGCATCCTCTTGATATAACCTTTGTCTGTTATGGTTATAACAACATCTTTTTTCTGCACAAGGTCTTTTTCCTCTATTTCTTTTACACTCCGGATTATCTTTGATCTCCTGTCATCCCCATATTTATCTTTTAATTCATTCAGTTCTTTTTTTATTATCTTAAATATCTCTTTTTCATCAGACAGTATTTTCTTTAATTTTTCTATTAATTCTGATAATTCAACTTCTTCTTTTTTTAATTTATCCTGTTCTAATGCAGTCAATTGCTTTAATTTTGTCTCAAGTATTGCTTCTGCTTGTTTTTTTGAGAAATTGAATTTCTTCATAAGATTATCAAGAGCGTCTTCTCTTGATTTCTTTATTGTCTCAATTACAGAATCTAAATTCTTTAAAGCAATAAGAAGCCCTTTTACAATATGCTCTCTTTCCTCTGCTTTTTTAAGGTCATAATCAGTCCTTTTCCTAACAATTTTTCTTCTATAATCTATATACACTTGTATGATTTCTTTCAGGCTCAATGTCTTAGGAACACCTGCAACAAGTGCTACCATTACAGCATCAAATTTTGATTGAAGCCTGGTTGATTTGTACATCCTATTTATGGCAAATTCCGCATTAGCTCCTTTTTTCATTTCAATTACTATCCTGACTTTTCCCTTGCTTGACTCATCTCTGATATCTGACACATCCAATAGTTTCTTGTCTCTTACAAGTCCAGCAATTTCTTTTACTAATTCAGACTTATTAATTTGATAAGGAACCTCTGTTATTACAATATACTCTCTTTCTTTTTTATTCTCTATTGTTGTTTTTCCTCTTAATACAAAACCTGCTTTTCCAGTGGTATAAAGGTCTTTAAGATTGCTTCCAACAATCTGCCCTCCTGTTGGAAAATCAGGGCCTTTTATTGTTTCCATCAACTCTTCTATTGTAACATCAGGCTTATCAATCTGTTTTATTATTCCATCGCAAACTTCATTTAAATTATGTGGAGGAATATTTGTGGTCATTCCAACTGCAATGCCGCTGCTGCCATTAATCAATAGATTAGGCAGTTTACCAGGCATGACAACAGGTTCTTTTAAAGAGTTATCAAAATTAGGTATAAAATGAACTGTTTCTTTATCAATATCCTGCAATAACTCAACTGCTGTTTGTTCTAATTTCGCTTCTGTATATCTTGATGCAGCTGCATTATCACCGTCCATTGAATTATGGACAAAAACTCCTGAAGCAAGAGCAAAATTATGGGTTTTATCTATTGTTAGATCATACACATCTGCAGATTCATTTAAAAATTCAACTTGAACAACTTTGTGATTTCTATTTATCTCGCATAATAATAAATCGTTATTATTTTCATAATATTTTTTTATTCCTATAACCCAAGTTGTAAAATTTTTTCCTCCAAAAACATTAATTCTTGCTTTTTCATAATTTTCTTTATTAATCAATATATTATTTTCCTTTAGATAATTGCATATATTAGTAAATTTTCTTTTTCCAGTCAGATTAGTTTCTCTTTTTTTATTCGATGCTATAATTTTTTCATGAAATAGCTCTTTATATTTAGGATTTTTCCACATTTTTTTCATAGTTATTGAAGCTGTTCTTTTTATCTCTTCAATTTTTTCTGGATGATCATTTAAATATTTTTTATTTACTTCGCTCAAGGTGATTTTCATTTTTTCCTGATAAAATTTATTTTTCCAATTTTTTAAGTTTCTTTCACTCACTCTTTTTGAATAAGCTTCTCTATTTTTTTCATTATCCCAAAATTTATTCCTTCCATCAGAAATTTTTTTCACATACCCGGGATCATTTTTATGCTTTTCAGAAGTAAAATCATAATGAGTCTTCCAATGCTCTTTCCAGTCCATTCTTCTTATATTATTAGGATTATTATTTAATTTATTAAAATCTAAATGATGTCTAATTCTACCAGTAGATTTTTCATAGATTCCATTCTCTATATTCCAATTATCCGATAAAATATGGGCAAAATTCCAGGAATCAAATTTTGGTTGTAAAATCATATTATAACCAATTGCATTTGGATCATCATCTTTAGAAGAAAGCCTAAAGTAACAGGGCATTAAAGAATCTCCTGACTTTAGATCCTTAGCTTCTTTATAACTTCTGTCTTTTAACATGAATTTGTGGTTCAAGGTGCATTTGATTTCTTCTCCATTATCTAAAATAACTTTCATTATTTCTGCGTTTTCTTTTGTTTTCCTAGGATTCTTTATTTCTGCAATGTTTATCAAGTTATTATCATCTACAGTAAAAGTAAAATTCCTTTTTCCTATTTTATTTTCTTCTATTAGTTCAATAAAAGACAAATCTCTTCCATCTGTCAGTTTTACTTTAGTATCTGCTGTGAAACATCCAAAATTTCCCTGGCCATGTATTAATGGATATCTAAGGGAAAAATCTTGTGCCATTCTAACTAATGCATCATATATTGCCATGTCTCCATGCGGATGAAACTTACCCATAGTATCTCCAACAATCCTTGCGCACTTCTTAGTCATACCTTTTTCTAATCCCATTTGTTTCATAGCCCATAATATCCTTCTATGAACAGGTTTTAACCCATCTTCAGCAGCTGGCAATGCTCTTGCAACAATCACGCTCATTGCATAATCAATATATGCTCTTTTCATTTCATTAGAAATCTCAGTCGTAACTATTCTATTCTCATCTAGGTCTTTAAGATTAATGGATGTTTTTTCTAATAGCTCTGCATCTCCATTTTCTTCAAATTCTTCTTTCATGACTTCGTCTTCTTCTTTATCTTCATCAAATTCTTCTTTAGCCATATTACACTTTGACTCCTAGTTTTTTTAAGCTCTTGATAGTGTCTGGAAGGTCTTTTTTCTTGACAAGCACATATTCTGTTGTAAATGTTGATATTGTAAATATGCTTATGTTCTGTTTTGACAATATCTCAGCTATCTTTGCAATGAATCCTATAAGATTGAATGGAATTATAGTATCAAATGTGAATATTTTGAAATCATTCTCTAAAGCAATGACATCTTTTTTCTTGACTTTTGATTCTTTTATAATTACAGTTATCTCTCTTTCATCTTTTATATTCGCAAATGCATCTTCATAGAATCTCTTTGATTTCACAACTGCATATTCTCCATCAAGGACAACCAATTTCAGGCCTTTAAAATAATCCTCTAACATTTTTTTCCTCCTTTAGAATTTAATTTACCTAATTCTGTCTTATCTGAATCAAATCCTGTTGTCATTGTCATTTTAATTTTCATGAATATTCATTTCAAAAATATAATAGCCTCCTTGTTTTTATCAAGCTTAAGATGAGTATGGTTTCCTTTCTCTAGCATCATTAATCTTTTTATAAACTCAGTAAGTTCTTTCTCACTTATGCCTACTTCAATTATATCGCAATCTTTCTTTGCTTTCATTTCAACTCCTCCTTGTAATCCGAACATCCAGTTGAATCTCTTGGGCATTTTGGCCCATTAATTTCTCCAGCACAATATCCAATTATTTCATAAGGGCATTTTGGAAAATCTTCAGTGCCTTGGCTCTTTCCATTTAGTATTTTTAAAATATCATCTTCGCTTATTCCACTCTCAATCTTTTTACTCATTTTTTAAACATCTCCTTTTCAACTAATTCGCATATAGCATGATATGCTACTATATGGCACTCTTGTATTCTAGGAGTGTCTTTGGAACTTGAATTTATATTTATATCAGATATCAGCTTTATTTTTCCTCCATCTCTTCCTGTCAAACTTATATTTATTGTTCCTATTTCTTTTCCTTTATTAAAAGCTCTAATTATATTTTCTGAGTTTCCAGATGTTGATAACCCTAGTAAAACATCTCCAGGTTTAGCTAAAGCTTCAACTTGCCTTTCAAAAATTCTTGCAAATCCATCTGGATAATCATTTGATAATGCAGTTAATATTGACGTATCTGTAGTCAATGCTATTACAGGAAGGGCTTTTCTTTCTATCATAAACTTTGCAACTAATTCTCCTGAAATATGCTGGCTATCAGCAGCGCTTCCTCCATTTCCAAATACTAAGACTTTTCCACTAGCTTTAAAACATTCAACAATAGCTTCAGCTGCTTTTCCAATATTCTCTGCCTCAGCTAAAAATACTTTTTTAGCATCAATGCTTTCCTGTATTCTTTTTTTTATTAAATCAGTGTTTGACATTTTATCCTATTTCATTTACTAAATATTTACAATCAGCTACATTAAATCCATTTTTTCCTGCACAATCATCTTTTATGTCTTGGGGCGTAGCATAACAAAATGGGTCTGTACTAGTTATTGAATACCTACATAAGACAAATCTTTGAGTATCACTGCCTGTATCCCCTCCTAATATTTCTAATATTTCATCTTCATTTATTTTTTCTTCCATGTTCTTTATTTATCCTAAAAAAATCTTTGATTTTTTTGAATTTAATTATATATTACTTTAAAACCCCTATCATAATTTGTTTGAATTAAATTACATCTATCACTTCCAGCTTCTCTATATAAATTTCTAATTTCATCTACTGCATTTTTACTTAATATTTCACCTGCAACCTCTACTAATGCTTTTAAAAATACATCTCCACCAAAAAAATCATCTATTATTTTATCAATATCCATTTTTCCTTTGTCATAATTTTTTATTTATCTAATTATTTTTCAGAAATTCACTTTCTGAAAAATAACAAATTTAACTCGCAACATCAGTTGCGATTTTATCATATATCAATCTCAGCAATATTAGCATTTGCTTCAATGAATTTTCTTCTAGGGCCAACGACATCTCCCATAAGCATTGTGAAAGTCTGGTCTGCGAGTACAGCATCTTCTATAGTTACTTTTTTTAATATCCTTTTATCAGGATCCATTGTAGTGTCCCATAACTGGGAAGGATTCATCTCTCCAAGTCCCTTGAACCTTTGGACATCAGCTTTGCCTCCAAGCTTATCCAAAACTTTTTTTAATTCATCGTCTGAATAAACATAAATGTCTTTTCCTTTCCTTATCCTATACAAAGGAGAAACAGCGATATAAATATTGCCATTCTCTATAAGTTCTGGAACATACCTGTAGAAAAATGTGAGCAACAATGTCCTTATATGGGCGCCATCAACATCAGCATCTGTCATTATAATAATTTTATTATATCTTAGTTTTGAAATATCAAAATTCTCTTTTATTCCAGCTCCAATAGCAGTAATAAGATTCAATATCTCTTCTGAAGAAAGCACTTTTGTAGGATTGGATTTTTCAACATTAAGTATTTTTCCTTTCAGGGGCAAGATTGCTTGGAATTCCTTATCACGGGCCATTTTTGAGCTATTATGGACAAATACTCCTGATGTCAGGGCAAAATTATGAGTATCTTTAACTTCTAAATCATAGACATCAATTTTTTTAATTAATTTATTAATACTTTTTATCTTATGATTATAATTTTTAATAGCATCTTCCATTTCAATAAGGTTATTGTTAAAGAATCTCAAGCAAAAAGTTCTCAAACTTAAAATACTATTATCATTATTTTTTATTCTTATATTATCAAAATCGTCAAGATTCCCAGATTTTTCTATAACTTGTTTCATTAATTTAATAGTTTTATTATAATAAGTTTTATTATATGATTCTTTTCTTTTTTTTCTAAATTCAGGGGTCCATTGTTCCTTTGTCTTATTGCTTCTCCAGACAATTAAATCAACATTTTTCCACTGTTCTTTTGCAAGATTTGAAAGATAAATTTTAGCATCGGGATTATCTTTAAAGAATTTTTTGACTTTTTCTGAAGCTTTTTTTCTATTTTCAGGGTTTTCCCAGTATTCTTTCTGCATATCATTCAATATTTTATTATTCTTAATTCTGTATTCTTCATTAGAGTTATAGTACTCAATGAATTTTTTTATTAAGTTTTCCTTATATTCAGGATTATTCATCAATTCTTTTGATATTTCCGAAAATTTCTTTTTGATTTCAGGGTTTTCCCTCCATTTTTTGATTTTTTTCCTATATTCTTCTGTCTTATGTGCTTGCCTTGCTTTTTCCTTGACATCATCTCTATGTAAACATTTTTCAAGATGTTCTGTATGAAGAATTAAATGTTCATTTTTAGGCATCCTGATAATATTTTCTGGTTTATTATTTGATTTATTAAAATCAATATGGTGTCTTGCATCCCCTTGTTCTATTTGATAAATTCCATTTTCTAAATTATATAGGTCAGATAAAAGGTGAGTAAATATCCATTTTTTCTTTTGATCCCAGACCATTTCATATCCATCGATTGTTATCTTTCCGCCTATTTTAGAAATCTTTTTATTTAACGGCATTAATGAATCGTTTGTAGTTAAATCTTTGGCTTCCTTATAACCTCCATTTCTTAACATAAATTTATGGTTGGGAGTGCATATAATTTTTTGATTATTATTTAAGATCAATTTAATAACTTCTGAATCTCGTTTAGTTAATCTTGGATTTTCAATCTTAGCAATTCCAATTATTCCATCATTTTTTATTGTGTAGCAATAATTTTTAATTCCTTTTTTATCTTCTTCTACTAAGTCAATAAAAGATAAGTTTCTTCCATCAGCTAAAGCAACTTTGATATCTCCAGAAAAACAACCAGCTGCACTATCTCCTTCTACAATATATAGTTCAGTCCTCTCAACTTTTTTGCTTGAACAATCAGCTAATTTTCCAGGAAGTCCAGATAGCCCGCCTAAGGCGTTTTTTCTTCTGACAAGGTCTCTTGCTTTTTTTGCAGCTTCTCTTGCTTTTGCGCTAGAAAGGACTTTTTGAGCTATCTTGTTTGAGACAGTTGGATTCTCTTCTAAAAACTCAGTCAAGGCAACATAGACCATTGAATCAACAATGCCCTTCATCTCAGAATTGCCAAGTTTAGTCTTGGTTTGGCCTTCAAACTGAGGTTCTTTCATTTTTAATGAAACAATAGCTGTCAGGCCCTCCCTGGTATCATCGCCTGATATTTTTTCATTTTTCAATAACCCTTTTTTATCAGCATAATCATTGATAGCTCTTGTTAAAGCAGTTTTGAAGCCTGATATATGTGTTCCTCCTTCAGTTGTGTTGATAGTATTGACAAAACCAAAAATATTCTCATTATATCCATCATTATATTGTATAGCTACTTCAGCAACATTGGAATCAATTTGTTTTCTAAAATATATTGGTTTATGCAGGACAGATTTGGACTTATTAATAAAAGCTACAAATTCCATTAATCCGCCTTCATAATGAAAAGTCTCTTCTTTCCCTTGTCCTTCATCTTTTAATATTATTTTAACATTAGGATTTAAAAAAGCAATCTCTTGCAATCTTTTCTTTATTACAGCAAAATCAAAATCCAGGCTGGAGAATATATCCGGATCAGGATAGAATTGTATTGTAGTTCCTGTATCTTTTTTTTCAGTCTTTCCTACAACTTTAACATCAGATACTGGAATTCCAATCTTATATTCTTGTTCATATATATTTCCATCTCTTTTTACAGTTGCTATTAATTTTTTAGACAATGCATTTACGCAAGAAACACCTACTCCATGAAGCCCTCCTGATATCTGATAAGCATCTTTTTCAAATTTTCCGCCTGCATGCAATTTTGTCAAAGCAATTTCCATTGCAGATCTCTTGTATTGAGGAAGCTTGTCAACAGGTATTCCTCTTCCATCATCAACAACAGTAACGCTTCCATCCTTGTTTATAGTAACTAGTACATATGTAGCATAGCCTACCATAACTTCATCAATAGAATTATCCACTACTTCATAAACAAGGTGGTGCAAACCATCTTTTCCAGTGCTTCCTATATACATTGCAGGCCTTTTCCTGACTCCTTCAAGGCCTTCCAATACTTTTATACTCTCTGCTTTATATTCTGCACTCATGTTTTTTGCCTTTTTATTTAAGTTAGTTTTGACTAAAAATCAAGGGTTTTTTATAATAATTTTTAGCTTAAAAATTGGGATTTTTATATAAAAAATAGCCAAAATGCCTTTAAAAACTTTTCTATAATAATTTTCACTTTATCGACGGAAAAATCCTTGTTTTTCTCCTCGGTAAAAAAATAAAAATGAACTGAATAAAAATAGGTTTTTTAATCAAAAAAACAATCCACCACACCCTAAAGGTTTTTTGCCGCAGCAAAAAAATCGCCTGCTGGCGAGTGTGGTTTGATTGGCACTTGTTTTTTGGATGCGCACGAAAACTTTCAGAGAATTTTGCAAAATCAAAAAAACAATCCACCACACCCTAAAGATTTTTTGCTACAGCTAAAAAATCGCCTGCTGGCGAGTGTGGTTTGATTGGCCCTTGTTTTTAGGATGCTCAGAAATTAAAACTAACTAACATCCACATCTTAAAAGATGTGGTTTAATTTCTGACATTACCAAAATTCTCTGATAAGAAGTTTGAAACGCTGAAATTTACAATTTTTAGAGGTTGTAAATTTCAGAAAACTATTTATTCAAACTTCTCTTCAGAAGTTTTCGGAAACATTCAAAATTTTCTGAAAAATTTTGATGGCTTGAAAATTTTTTCAGGAAATTTTTTTGATTTTTTTCCTAAAAGGTTTATTTGAAAGGATTCTCTCAATATGTCTTTTTTTCCTAAAATAGACTATGAAAAACAAGATTATCAAGAATAGTATTAATATGAACAACATCAACAAATAATTCACAGTTCTTCTTATTTTTTCAGGACTCTCTTTTTTACATGGTGAACATGGCCCGCCACAATCAATATCCTCTTCTCCCTGATTCTTTATGTTGTCAGTACATGTAGGGCATGGGCTGCAAGGCCCGCCACAATCAACAAGTATCTCGCAAGAGCCATTATGGCAGTTCTTTATTTTATCAAAACAATCAGGATAGAATGTGTAATAACATTCTCTTACTAAAACAGGTAGATTAAATTTATTTATGTTTGTGCAATTATTTAAATCCACACACTTCCTTGTCTGGTATCCGCAAAAATCATCTGACCAATTGATATATCTGCATATATTGCTGATTTCTATTATATTTTTTATATCTAACCCAAGACTTAGATTAAGCTCTAGTCTCATGCATTGCCCAAATTCTTCACATCCCCATTTAGGCTTGCATTTAGGTGCTGAACTTCCACCCCCGCCACCTCCTCCACCACCAGGAACAACTACAACTGAACAAAGAGAAGGTTCTAATGTTATATTCCACTCTAAAAAATTATATAGTGCTCCATCAGTTATATTAGCTACAACATGATGTATGCCTGAGTCAGAACAAGGAAATGTATAGTAAAAATAATTCAATAAGCTTCCAGTATCATATTCCATATTTGTGCCATCAACACTCCAATAGACATCAGGAATAGTCAATTCAGGGTCCCTTGTTGTTATATTAAAAGTGATACCTAATGCTGATGCTGTTGAAATATTAAATTCTAGTTGAGGAGTATAACTAACAAAATAAGGCCTTCTATTGATGTCTGTTATTGTTAAAGAAAAATTATTACATGTTGTTCTATTGCTTCCAGTAGAGTTGCAAAAACTTATATTTTCATGAGGATATTTTAAACCAGCATCAATAGCGCATACACTTACATTATATACCCCTATCATGCTCATATTTGGAGTGAAATTCATGACTCCATTAGAAGAGATATTTATGCTCAGATTGCCGCTATTTGTGATTGTAAAGCTCAAATTACCAGAATCTTGATTACCATCCTCTATATCACTTACATCTGCTTTATGATAAAAAGTGGTGTTTTCACCATAGGTCCATACTGTCTTGACTCCAATATTAACAAAATAAGGGGGATTGTTAATTTCAATAACTGTTATGTTTATATATGAACTTGCAACACCTGAATTTGGATCATAGATAGTTATTGTCTCAGAGTAATTATAATAACCCTTATTTACTCCTCCAATAGTATTTTTTCCTATTATTCCTGAATATATATAGAACTCAAAATAAGTATTATTTATTGTTCTATAAGGAGTAGTTGATATATAAAACGGATTAATAGGGAGTATTGCTCCTGTCAAGTTATCCTCATCAATATCTGTGACATTAAAAAAATAATCTAAAGATGTATTCTCACATGCTAAAATATTACGAAGGTCGTGGATTATTGGTGCAGAATTAGAAACATTCACATAAAATATCAAGCTTTTATTGTTGATATTTCCATAATTATCTCTTGCAATAACAGTTAAAATATTAGACCATCTAACTGCTTTGAAAGTAGAATTAGGATAAAAAGATGCGCTATTATTTATTGTAATATTATGTTTAATATCAAATAAAGTATAATTCCAAGAAGTGACATTCCTATTAGACGATACATTCAAGTCAAGAGTATAATTCGAGCCAATAGCAAAATTATAAGTAGTGTTCTGTGGACTATCGATATTTATCATAAAAACAAGGCCAATAAAAACTCTTCCAAGAGAACTTGTTGAAAAAAATATCTTTCCAAAGATTCCTTCAAAAATTGCTTTGCCGCTAAGATTAGCTTGATTATTAGCAATAATATAGCATAATATAATCAATACAATAATTGCAAATCCTATTATTGAATACTTTTTTCTATATTTCACCCTTTTTTTCATAATATAGAATACAAAAAAGAATTTTAAATACTTTGTTATAGGGAATCTACAATGTCATTAAGTTAAGGTTTGCAGTCTGTGGTTGGTCGTAGGTGGTTAATGACATACTACTAACAAATAACCACTAACTAAATTTTTCAATATCACACTTCAGAAAGCTAAGCAATAACATTATAGGAAAATGGCATGGATAATGATTGCACCTAATCTTTTATAATAGCCCTCTTTATTACAATATGTATTTTCCCGTTATAAATGCCTAGTTCTGTGTTCTTAGGGATAGAAGCTGTAAAGCCTATTTTCTTTTCTTCATTTATATTTAAATTAAAATTATTTTTGGACACTATTATAAAATCTGAAATATTCCCTTTAATAAATATTTTTACATTTACAACCTCTTCATATTTATTTTTTAGGATGATTTCCTTATATGAACTCCCGCCATCTGGAGGAATCATTCCAAAAAGAATTGAAGTCCCGTTAATATCAAAGCCATAATGGTCTCCTACAATGATTTCTGTATACACTTCTTTTTTTTCCAATACAGCAAGATAATCAATTAATGAAGAAAATAAATATATTCCTAAAATAAATATAATAAAAGATAAAATTACTATTACTAAAATATTTTTTTTAGAAAAATTTCTTTCAGAATCACTTTCTCTTTTTTCCATTTTTTTTATGCCTTATATAAATTAATACTCCTGATATGACAACTAATAAAATAAATATTATAGATAAAATCAATACAAGATGCTCAGTTATTGCAGATAATAATCCAGCATCAGGATTCAATACTCTTAAATCTACTTGTTTTATTGTTTTGGATTTTCCATAATAAAGGATTATATTTGCCTTATAACGGCCTTCTTCAAGATTTTCTGCATTAAAAAATCCTTTTAAAGTGGCACTAGCCCATCTGTCTAATCCAACAGAAGGGGTCTTAAAAAAATCAACTTGTTCATTAGTAGCATTTGTAACATTGATTTCTGCATAAACATTTAACAAAGGATTGTTCCATTTGCTTTCTATATCAATAAAAAATTCACTTATTTTGCTTTTATTAAAATCCATGCTCCAATTCGTTATGTCTACATATAAGGTTCCAATCCCAAAATTAGCGTCTTTTTTCAATAATCCTTTTTCATATAATACAAATGCTGTTGCATTATAAGAACCAGGGCCATATTTTTCAGGATAAATTTTATAGAATTTCCCTACTGTCTGATTTGGAATGATTTCATAACCCATAGAGATATTGTCTATCAATTTATTATCTGTATCTGAATATATTTCAATATTTCCAAATGCATTGATGCTCTCATTTCCATGGCTAGCAACATTAAGGTCTAAACTTAAGTTTTCTTTTTCATTTATATTCTTTATCAAAAGTGAGGATATCTCTGCATATTTTCCAGGATATGGTGCAAATACCACAACTTGGACCACTATGCCTATTTTTGTCCCTACTCCACCGCCCCCCCCAGATAAAACTTCTTCAACCCTTATATAGATAAAATTGAGTCCGGGTTTATCTATTGTCTTGGGAAAATTTATTGTTGCTACAAAACTTCCAGTTCCATTCATCTCATTCTTATCAAATGTTACATATTCTTTCAAATCCCTATCAGCATAGATTCTCAACATTTGGCCAGCTTCAGCCCCAAATACAAAATATTGTATAGATAAATTAGATTCAGGAACATATAAAAGATTTACAGTAGCAGGGCCAACACCTAACATAGAAGAAGTTACATTCTGTATAGAAAATATTATAAAAATCAAAAAAACAAGGCACTTCCATGCTTTAAAAGGCATGGTTTGTGACAGGATTTTCTTATGAGGAACGCAAAGGCATCCTAAAGGTTTTAAACAAGAGAGCATTCCTGAATATAATGGCCTTATGCACCTTATTTTTCTTGTCATTTTATTAAAAATCAAAATTTGTTTTTATACTTTTCTATTTATATTGGAGGTTGAGCATAAATAATTATATTATCTGACTGCAATCCAAGATTTTCTGAATCATATGGAACTGTAAATAATATATCTATAAAAAGTTCATTTTTATTTGAATGAAAATCCAATTGATTGCAATACAAAGTCCCCCCTGAGGTTTTATTAGCATTTATCCACTGTCCTAATGTTCCACTGATGCAAGAATTAGGCAGCCTATTTGATACATTTATCTTATATTCTTCATTTGAATAGCTTGTGCTGTTAAAAAGGTCATGAGCATTTTTTTCAGTCTGGATGTATATAGAACAATTAAGATTGCCTAAATTTTTTATTATTAATCCATATGCATTATCTCCAGACCAATTTCCCCTGTCAATATGGCCTATATTATCCCCTTGTGTGTATAAAGTCGCGTTAAGCTTTCCATCATCTATCTGGCCAGAACTCCAATTCATGACATCTCTAGAGAGATTTATGCTTATTACCCTTAAAATTGTCAGATTGACATATCCTGCAGCGCTTCCAGTCAGTTCTTTGTTTATACTAGAAATTTTTAATAATATAACTGAGACATTTATAAGAATAATTATTATTATAATAATTGATAATAAAACAATAAAATCATTTTTTTTCATCTTAATCCTTTTTGATAATAAGACAATTCATTTTTATAAATCTAATCATTTAATAAAATCACCTTATTGCTATACAAAAAATCAAAAAAACAATGGGCCACCACACCCTAAAGGTTTTTTGCCACAGCTAAAAAATCGCCTGCTGGCGAGTGTGGTTTGATTGGCCCTTGTTTTTAGGATGCTCAGAAATTAAAATAAACTGACATCCACATATTA
>JAUYDD010000008.1 GCA_030704765.1 Nanobdellota archaeon
TTTTCTGTGCAGAAAATTCTTCTGAAAGAATTTTCATGCATCCTAAAAACAAGGGCCAATCAAACCACACTCGCCAGCAGGCGATTTTTTAGCTGTGGCAAAAAACCTTTAGGGTGTGGTGGCCCATTGTTTTTTTGATAATAGCTTTTTCTAAATCTATTTTATTATTTTCAGCAATTTTTGAAATAAAAAATATAATATCTGCTAGTTCCTCTTCTAGGTTTTTAATATTTATATTATCTCTTTTTAATTTTGGATTCAATATTTCTCTTGCTACTTCTCCCAATTCTTCTGATAAATGTAAAACTGATAATGAATCATCATGATTTATAGCTAATTTTTTATCAATTATAGACACCATATTTGCACATTTTTTCTGTAATTCATTTATTTCCATGTTATTCTCCAAAGGAAATTGATTCACTTATTTTTCTTATGCATGCTGAAAATGCTTCTTCTAATAATTCTTCTATATTTTTAAAATTTTTATCAGTAGATATAAGCATTAATCCATCAGTTGCGCATTCAGCTTGATCTCTCATTTCATTATGAAAACTAGGAATATCTCTTCCTTTTCTACATTTTTTTACAACTTCATAACCGTTAAATTTTCCTTCTCCTTCATAAGCTATTGGAACCACATATATTCCCCCTTCACTTATTTTTCTAGGTATTTGTGCTATAAATTTTCCTTCCATTTTATCTTCTCCAAAATTTCATATTTCTTAGTTTATTTATATCATTTCCATAAATATCCCTAAAATCAGTTATATTGAAAAATTCCATCAAGATCCTGTCAAATCCAGGCCCCCATGCAAGGACTGGAATATGTTTTCCAAAAAAAGGAATAGTGACTTCTGGCCTAAACATTCCTGCTCCACCTAATTCAAACCATTTTTTGAAAATAGGATGGAATACATCAATCTCTAAAGAAGGTTCTGTGTATGGAAAATAACTTGGCCTTATCCTTATTTTTTCATATCCCATTTTCTTGAAAAATTCAACTAAATATCCAAGCAATTGCCTGAAATTAGCATTTTCATCAACAACTATACCTTCTGTCTGGTTAAATTCAAAACCATGTGTTGCATCAACTGTCTCGTTCCTGAAGCATCTTCCTAAAGCAAAATACTTGCTTGGAAATTCCTTGTTTTCAGCAATTTTTTTTAAGGTCTTTGCTGAGATACAAGTTGTATGTGTCCTTAAAAGGACTTTTTTTGCATCTTCCTCATTCCAGACATATTGCCATCCTTTACTTCCTTCAATCTTTCCTTCATGGGATTTTTTTATTTCAGCAACTATTTTTTTATCTGGAAGTCTTGATGTTTTTCCTTGAATAAAGAAAGTGTCTTGCATTTCTCTTACAGGATGGTCCTGAGCTGTAAACAAAGCATCAAAATTCCAAAAACCAGAGACAGCCATGTTTCCTGTCATCTCTTTAAATCCCATCTCTAACCAGATTTTTTTTGCATAATCAGTAGTTTGATTCACATAATGGCGTTTTCCGCCATAGATCTTTGGCACAGGGCTTTTAATATCATATCTCCTGAATTTTTTTCCATGCCAAGATTCTGATTTTATTAATTCCGGAGTAACAGATTCTATCATGTCTTTAGAATGAGAAAAATCATGCTTCATGATACTCTCGCCTAATCTTGTCAAAGAAAACTCTATAATCGTGTTCTCTTTAACCTCAATTATATCTTTTCTTGATTTCAGGTTTTTTAGTGCATATTTTTCTTCTGGTTTTAATTCATCTATTTTTTTAGGCAAGGATTCTAAAAATCTTTCTTCCAAGCTCTTCTCAATAAGTTCTTCTTTTTTTGCAACTAAAATCAAGTTTTGGTTTACTAGATTTATAAATGCTTTTTTCTTCAAAGCCCCAATTGCTGCACGAAATTCATTTTCATTTAATCTAGATTCTTTTTTTGCTTCTTCTAATGGAACAGATGTCTTTTTGATTAATATATTTGACAATCTCCTTTCAGGAAGCCCTTGTTTTATATAAAGAAGGCCGTTTATACCTGCTTCTATATGCTCGACTTTTTTTGTTTTAATCTCTATTATTCCTTTGTTTGACAAGAATTCTAATGACCTGACTATAGAAGTCTTATCAAGGCCTGTTTTATTATGAATCTTCAAGAATTCTCCTTCTTTTAAGTAGGGAACAAGTTTTAATTCATTTGGGCTTAAAGACTCTATAACCTTCAGAATATCAATATCTTGTTTTTCTGCCATTTTTCCTCACTTATACATATAATACCAGTTTTATAAAGTTAGCTTTTTAGAAAAATTTACCTTTTTATAGAGATATATTATTCTTATTGATTTGGTTAATTACACCAATTCATAATTGATACCTCTTAATCTGTTAGGGGTTACAATCTACTGATCTCCTCGCTATTATTTTTGGATTAATGATAAGGAAAAAACATCGGCTGGCGAAAGCCGACGATGTTTATAAAGTAGCCCCTAAATAATAATGAGTCAAGTTTTAAGATTTAGTGTAGTTAATGCATGATATTATGTCGAGAATTGAAAACCTCATGATTTATCGTGAGGTCGTAGCAAATGTTACAGTTTTCAATTCTCGAGCATCCTAAAAATTTCCGAATAAGAAAAATCGTCTATCAAACTCCATTCTTTAGAATGGAGTAGACGAT
>JAUYDD010000053.1 GCA_030704765.1 Nanobdellota archaeon
ATTTCTGAGCGTACCAAAAAACTTCTGAAAGTTTTTTAGTATGCTCCAAAATGCCTTCTCTTTCTATCCATTAAAATAGATAGGTATGAGAAGAGCATTTTGGACATCTTAAAAGATGAGGTTTTCAATTTCCGACATAACCATTTATTTTATATTCATCAAAGATATCTTTTATGACAATACCGCTTCCCCCATTAGGGTCAATAATTATTTTAGTGTCTGAATCTATTTTTTTAATATTCTTGAACTGCTTCTTTTTCTTTATTAATAATTTTATTTACTTTTGTTCCATTACTAATTTTTATTTCTTTATATTTTTTGATTATAAAGTCTATATCCTCCGGCCTAAGCAAAGCTCCATCATTATCTAAAAATTTAAATCAATTATATTCAGGCCCATTATGGGAAGCTGTTATAATTATTCCACCATCACATCCAAATATTCTTACAGCATGTTCGATAATAGGAGTAGTTGAAATTCCAACATCAATTATTTCACAATTTAAGCTTTTTATTAACACATTAAAAACTTCTTTTCCAGAGGGTCTTGTATCTCTTCCAATAACAATTTTTGGATTTTCTATTTTTCTTATTTCTTTTAAAAAATACAAGAAAGCTCTAGCATATTTTTCTATAATTTCTTCTGTTAACTCTAACTTATAAATGCCCCTTATACCTGAAAATGTCTCTACGAGCGCCATGAATTAAAAAAATCTTGAAAGTATATAAAATTTGCGAAATAAAATTTTTTTAAAAAACAACCTTTATAAAGCTTAATGTATTTTACATAGTATATTTTATAAAAAATATAAAAAAAGAGGATAATGGTATTTAATATTTTTTTAAAAAAGAAAAAGATTACAAATAAGAAAAAAGAATTTGTATTATGGTTCAAAGACCTTAGTATTGGAGATGTTCCTTTAGTAGGGGGGAAAAATGCTTCTTTAGGAGAGATGTATAGAGAGCTCACAAAACAAGGTGTCAAGATTCCAAATGGATTTGCAGTGACTGCATATGCTTATCGTTATTTTATTGAAAAAGCAGGAATAAAAGATGATATAAAAGAAATATTAAAGGACTTAAACACACATGATATGAAAAATCTTTCTGAAAGAGGCCATAGAGTAAGGGAAGCTATTCTCTCAGGAGAAATACCTGATGAAATAAAGAACGAGATAATAAAAGCTTATGCAAATCTTTGCAAGCAATATGGCCCTAATACAGATGTTGCAGTAAGGTCATCAGCAACAGCAGAAGATCTTCCAGATGCAAGTTTTGCAGGACAGCAAGAGACTTTCTTGAATATTAGGGGGGAAAGGGAATTATTAGAAGCATGCAAGAAATGTCTAGCGTCATTGTTCACAAACAGGGCAATTTCATATAGGCAAGACAAAGGTTTTGATCATTTTTCAATTGCACTATCAATAGGTATACAGAAAATGGTAAGAAGTGACTTAGCTTGTTCAGGAGTGATGTTCTCAATAGATACAGAGACAGGATTTAAAGATGCTGTTTTTATAACAAGTTCTTATGGTCTTGGAGAAAACATTGTCCAAGGTGCAGTTAATCCAGATGAATTCTATGTGCATAAGCCTACTTTAAAAAAAGGATTTAAACCAATTATCTTCAAGAAAGTTGGAGAAAAATCAATAAAGATGATCTATAACACTCATGGAACTAAACCAACTAAAAATGTTAGTGTGGATCCTGAATCTAGAAAAAGATTCTCTTTGACTGATAAAGAGATATTGGATTTAGCTAAATGGGCATGTGTTATAGAGGATCATTATTCAAAAAAAGCAGGTAAATTCAAGCCAATGGATATAGAATGGGCAAAAGATGGAAAGACCGATGATTTTTATATTGTGCAAGCAAGACCAGAGACAGTACAATCACAAAAAGACAAGAATCTTTTAGAAGATTATGTACTTAAACAAAAAGGCAAGATAATAGTTGAAGGAGCTAGTGTAGGTTCAAAAATTGCATCTGGAAAAGCAAATGTCATAAAAGATGCCTCTGGAATTAATAATTTCAAGAAAGGAGAGATATTAGTTACTGACATGACAGACCCTGATTGGGAGCCTATAATGAAGATTGCATCAGCAATAGTGACAAACAGAGGGGGAAGAACTTGTTTTGATGGAAATACAAAAATACTGACAAATAAAGGGTTTATGACATTAAAAGATATTTATGAATTTGGTTACAGCAATCTTATGACTTTATCTTTAAATAAAAAAACAAAAAAGATAGAATGGAAATCTATAATAGACTCTATGAAAAAACAAGCCCCAAGAATAACAATATCTGTTTCACAATCAGGTAAAATAAAAGATAATTGTTTAAGATTGACTCTAGACCACAAGATGGTTAATATAAGAGACAAAGATATTGTTGATACAGAGATTAAAGACATGATTGATGCTAAAGAAATGGTTTGTATTGGTCAAAAAATACCAGATTTACAAATATCTTCTGATAAAGATAAAAAATTAGCTTATCTATTAGGTGGAATAATGACTGATGGAAATATCTACAGGTCAAAAACTCATGGAGAAGTTCAGTTTATACAAAAAAATATTCCGGAGAAAGTTGCTTTTATTGATTACATGCAATCATGTATGACTCAGGTATACAACAAATCTTTTGTACCTCAAGAAAAAAATATTTCAACAGGTTTTATCAGGGGAAAACAAGTATCTGGCCAAGCTACAGCATATAGATTATATTCTAAACAAATAGCATATGATATGCATGAAGAAGAACAAAAAATAGTAACAACTCTTTTATATGGAAATGAAGATTTATCCTTAAATTTTTTAGCAGGTGTAATAGATGGTGATGGATCCTTTTTCAACAACAGGATTAATATTTATATTTCTGAAAAAAAATTATTAGAAGCAGTATGTGTTTCATGCCTTAAATTAGGAATAGTCCCTCAAGTTACAAAAAATAGGACTATTTTTAATGTTCAGATTGTTGAAAAATTAAACGAAATTTTAAAATATACAAAAAGAGTCAAGGGTGAACTAAAAGAAAGGACAATAGCGACAAGGTTCTTTTCTGCAAAACAGCTTTTTAATGATGATTCTAAAGGTCAGATCAAATTAAGGAAAAATAAGAACTTATACATTTCTGATAAGGATTTAATGTCAATTGAAGACATAAAATTAAAAGGACTTTTAGAAAGCGATATAAGAATGCAAAGAATATTATTGATAGGATGTTGTGATTTTGATGATGTTTATAATATAAATGTAGAAGACAATCACACTTATATTGTTTTTACTGATAAATTAACTCCTGTAATTGTTAACAATTGCCACGCCGCAATTATAAGTAGAGAGCTTGGGATACCATGTGTTGTTGGAACTAATCATGCAACAGAAAAAATAAAAACAGGCCAAAATATTACTGTAGATTGTACTGCAGGAGAAAAAGGTTATGTTTATGAAGGAATATTGAAATTCGAGGTTGAAAAACATGACTTAAAAAATCTTCCAAAAACAAAAACAAAAATAATGATGAATATAGGTTCTCCTGAAGCAGCTTTTGAACAGAGTTTCATACCAAATGATGGGGTGGGCCTTGCAAGAGAGGAATTCATAATAAATTCCTACATCAAGATACATCCTAATGCTTTGATAAATTACAAGAAAATAAAAGATCCTGCATTGAAAAAACAGATTGATGAATTGACTCATGGTTATGAAGACAAGACCCAATATTTCATTGATAAACTTGCAGAAGGCATAGGAATGATTGCTGCCGCATTCTATCCAAAAGATGTTATTGTAAGGACAAGTGATTTCAAGACCAATGAATATGCAAATCTTATTGGAGGAAAAGATTATGAACCAAAAGAAGATAATCCAATGATAGGTTGGCGTGGTGCTTCAAGATATTATAAAGAAGGATATAAAGATGGTTTTATTCTAGAATGCAAAGCTTTTAAAAAAGTTAGGGAAGAGTTTGGCCTTACTAATGTCAAAATAATGATACCTTTCTGCAGGACAGTAGATGAAGGAAAAAAATGTATTGATATTATGGAAAAATCTGGATTGAAACAAGGAAAGAATGGCCTAGAGATTTATGTTATGTGTGAAATACCTTCAAATGTTATATTAGCAGACCAGTTTTCAAAGATATTTGATGGTTTTTCAATTGGAAGCAATGACTTGACGCAACTGACACTTGGTTTAGACCGTGATTCTTCAATAGTTGCTGATATCTATGATGAAAGGAACGATGCTGTAAAAAGATTAATAAAAGAAGTTATTCATAAAGCAAAAAAATACCATAGGAAAATTGGAATCTGCGGCCAAGCACCATCTGATTTCCCTGATTTTGCCCAGTTCTTGGTTGAATGTGGAATAGATTCAATAAGCTTGAATCCTGATACTGTTATAAAGACTCGTCTTAAGATAGCTGAAAAAGAAAAGCATTTAAGAAGGTGATGATAAGTATTTTGCTAATCACATATTTTAATTTATTATTGAAGATAATCAATTATATTTACTATTTAATATCAAAAAAACAATGGGCCACCACACCCTAAAGGTGTGGGTTTGTCACAGGCCCTTGTGTTTAGGATGCGCACGAAAACTGTCAGAAGTTTTCGGCGCCACAAAATTTTCTGAAAAATTTTGATGGCATGAAAATTCTTTCAGAAGAATTTTCCGCACAGAAAATTGCATAAAACAATTTTCTTGTGCTCAGAAATTAAAACAAACTAACATTCACATCTTAAAAGAAGTGGTTTAATTTCTGACATTACCTATTTTCCCCTTACAAATATGAAAAACAAAAATGTCGGATATCTTATCATTGGAATTTCAATAATAATATTATTAATGATATTGATATTTAATCAAGGCATGACAAAAATAGTCAACCAAACCTGTCCTCATGGTCCATCCTGTGCAATGTATGGCACAATAAAGACCCAGACTTATTTAAGCCTGGTTTTAGCAGCACTTATACTAATAATAGGTGTTTTCCTTGTATTTAGTAAAGAAGAAAAAGAAGTAATAATTAAAAAGATTTTCCAGACAAGAAATTTAGAACCTAAAAAATTCAATAAAAAATCTTTAGATGGATTAAATATAGATGAAAAGAAAATAATAAATTTATTATTAGGGAATAAAGGAAATATGTTCCAATCAGATATTATACAAAAGACAAATATAAATAAAGTAAAAATGACTAGAATCTTAGATAATTTAGAATCTCAAGGGCTATTAGAAAGAAAAAGAAGGGGAATGACAAATCTAGTTGTTTTGAAATAATATGCAAAAAATAGTTAAGATATGCACAATCAAAAAAATTTCCTGAAATCAAAAAAATTTCCTGAAAAATCGCCTACTCCATCCTGAAGGATGGAGTTTGATCGGCGATTTTTCTGATTCGGAAATTTTTAGGATGCTCGGAAATTGAATGCAAGTAAACTACCTCATGTCAAGAACCATGGAATAAATTCCATGGCGTGTTTGGTTCTTGAGCACCCCCAAAATTATTTTTGCTTTCTACATATTAAAATAAGTAAGGTACGCAAAAAATAATTTTGCTGGTCTTAAAAGATGAGGTTT
>JAUYDD010000196.1 GCA_030704765.1 Nanobdellota archaeon
GTAATTTCATATTCAGGATCAAGATGGACAGACAATGTAACAATAAATGGAACAAGTGTTTATACTCTCAGTGATTATGGCTCAAATTATATTCTTTTAGGAGACCCTTATGCAATTAATATCCCTAATTCCAAGGTAAATGTAAATCCATTAGAAAATAATATTGTTAGATTAACCACTGGGTTATCTCCAACAGAAGGATCTTATCCTGGTTCTGAACATAATAAAATCATATATACTATAATAAAAAAAATGATATCTTATTCTCCACTTTCCACTTATGCTAAAGGATGCAAATGGACTGTTGAATTTGAAGATGGAGACAGATTAACAATGAGTCTTCCTTCTAACTATGGAGGAACAGACGCCTGTAATTATACATCAGATGATTATGATTCTCCAGGGTCTGATGATGCTCTAAAAATTGCTATTTATAAATTATTTCAAAAATTAGATGACAACCCTCCATATGGAGTATTGGATTTAAAATTTGAAGAGCATAATCTGAATGTTAGTTCATCTGTAATAACTGGAATTCCTTATCCTTGGGAGACTGTTATTCAGGTTAGAAAATGGTGGTAAAAGCGTCTTTTTTCAAAAAAAGATGCAGGCAAAAAATTTAGATAGACAAAACTAAACCAGAAAATAAACAATGACGAAATAAGATATAGTAAATATCATCAAGCTATGAAATGATTGCTTCAAATAAAAATCGTTTATCATATTCCAAAAATAAGATTAAATAATAAACAACAAAAAATGATAAAAATATTAAAATACAGGAAAATGAACAAAAAGGGCATATTTTTTACAATTTTAGCTATTGCTCTTTTGTCTTTGTTTGCAGTTTCTTATAGTATTTATTCATTTGCGCAAAACAGAGAGGGAGTTGATAAAAGAATAAAAACCCTTAATAATTTTGTTTCTTCTTTAGAAGAAGATATCCCAAGAAAGCTGTATATTTCTGGCTATAGAATTATTTTTATTTTTGAAAGGAAAATAATAGAAGATGTAGATTACATAGATGATTTGGATGGAAAATTTACAGAAGCATTTGAAGAGGGAACTATTGACGGAATAGATTACCACACAGGTGAGGGGGAATTTGGAACATTGCTGCAAGGAGCTACTTTTAATGATATTGTTGAGAAAATAAATGAAAAGGCAAAAAGCCTTAATGTTGAAGTAGAATTTAAAAATCCTAGAATTACAATAACTCAGAGTGACCCTTGGAATGTTAAAGTCATTCTAAATTCAAAATTAATAATTAAAGACAAAGGAGGATTAGTA
>JAUYDD010000026.1 GCA_030704765.1 Nanobdellota archaeon
TCTTAGCCAAATATCTTACCAATCCTAATATCTTATTTCTTCCAAGAGGCAAAATTATCTCAGCCATTTCAGCAGGAGTTTTATCTATCAATTCTTGATGAGGATTTATAAAATTATGAATTACACATTGTAAATTCATAAAATTATTTGCACCTTCAAAACTTTTAAAACCACTTCTAATATTTTTTATTCTATCTTTTATTTTTCCATTGTATCTTTCAATTGGATTATTGTTGTGTTCAAGATTATATTTTTTGCAAGCAATTGGAACTCCGAAATTTAGCTTGCAAACCCTTCCAAATAACTTCATAAAAGCAGTTTTATAACTTGCAAATTTATCACAAGTAAACTCAATCAATTCCCTATCTTCAACTTTTTTATGTTTTTCTTTTTCAAACACTTCTAAAATTTGTTCATAACAATTATCTTTAATCTGTTTTAGGAATCTGACACATTTTTCTTTTGTTCGTTTCTCGACGAACAAATGAGCTAAAATAAATTTTGTTTTGTTATCAATAGCATTTAAATTGTAATTATCTTTTTCATTAACCTTAATGTATTTTTCATCATAATGAATTCCACCTATTATTTTTGGCTTGACGATTTTATGTATCCTATTTTAAAAAAACAGAATATTTTTTTGACCAGTCCGCAATTGTTTTTCTTGTAACTTTAATTCCATCATGCTGCCAAAGATGATTTTGTACCTGAAATAATGATAAGCCATCATTATGCATGTGAATTGCTCTTGAGATAATCTTTTTATTATGTCTCATTCTTTCAAATCCATCTTTTTTTACAAATGTTAGATTACATTTTTTACAAAGATAAAGTTGTTTTGTTCCAAGTTTATTATGCCTTTTACCTCTTTTTACAATATTATCACTTTTGCAATTAGGACATTTCATTTACTTCACCTCCTTGCAAAATAAAGGAGATGTTTGTATATAAATCTATCTCACGTTAACTATACAGTATCTTTGCTAGATAGGAAATGACATTGAAAATATACGAAAATTAATGTTATTTCCTATAATTACAATAACAATTGTCAAAATGCTAATTCTCACCTTCAGGTTGGAGCAAAACTCTTGCTTTAATTTTTCGATCGGGATAATCAACTTCATGAAAAACTGCACTTTCAGAAAATAGAATTTTCTGGAACATTCAAATCTTACGATTTGAAGTTTTTAAGGTGCGGAAATAAAGAGTTGATTATAAAAATTACTGAAATTATATTCGGTAAATTAATTTCTTTTTGTTTTAAAAATTCAAAAAAAGAAAAGATTTATAAACCCTGATTTTTATCATATATCATTAAAAAAATACTCAATAAAAATGGCACAAATCAAACCAACAATGAATGTTGTCTTTGTAGGTCATGTTGACCATGGAAAATCTACATGCGTAGGCAGACTTATGTATGATGCTGGAATAATTCCAGAACAAGAAATGAAAAAATTAAGAGAAGAGGCTCAAAGACAAGGAAAAGCTGGCTTTGAATTTGCTTTTGTAATGGATAGGATTAAAGAAGAAAGAGAAAGAGGAGTAACAATAGACCTTTCTTATCAAAAATTAATAACACCAAAAAGGCAAATTACAATCATTGATGCTCCTGGCCACAAAGACTTTGTAAAAAACATGATTACAGGTGCTTCACAAGCTGATGCAGCATTCTTGACTATTTCAGCTAAAGATGGAGTGCAACCACAGACAAAAGAACATCTTTGGTTATTGAGGACAATGGGTGTACAACAGATTGCAGTATCTTTAAACAAGATGGATATTGTTGACTATAAAGAAGACGCATTCAACAAAGTTAAAGCAGAAGTTTCTGCTCTATTAAAAGCTGTTGGAATAAATCCTGAAAAAACTGTATTCTTAGCTGTCTCTGGATTAATGGGAGACAATATATTTAAAAAATCAGATAAAATGCCTTGGTACAAAGGGCCTACTTTATATGAACAACTAGATCTTTTTGAAGAACCAAAAAAACCTGTTGATTTACCAATGAGAATGCCTATACAAGATGTATATGATATAACTGGTATTGGAACAGTTCCTGTTGGAAAAATAGAAACAGGAATAATGAAGGTAGGGCAAAAAATCAAAATATTACCAGGAAGAAGCGGAAGAGGAGTTGATGGTGAGATAAAATCAATAGAGATGCATCATGAACAATTCCAAGAAGCACCTGCAGGATTCAATGTTGGTGTAAATATCAGGGGTATTGGAAAGAAAGATGTTGCAAGAGGAGATGTTATCTGTGATGCTGGAAAACCAGCAACAATGGTTGAAGAATTCACAGCTCAAATTGCAGTAATAAACCATCCTACTGTTATTGCAAAAGGATACACACCAGTATTCCATGTACATACAGCACAAGTTCCATGCCAATTCATAGATATAGTGCATAAAATAGATCCTACAAGTGGCCAGCCTATGCCTGGAAAAGTGGATTTCATAAAGAATGGAGATGTTGCTATAGTCAAATTAAAACCTATGGGCAATCTAGTTTTAGAAAAATCCGGAGTCAATCCTCATATGGCTAGATTTGCTATTAGAGATGCTGGTGCAACTGTTGCTGCTGGTGTCTGCACTGACCTAGTTGAGAAAAAGATTTAATTTTTCTTAATAAAAAAAAGAGTTCTGATAAAAATCAAAATGGACCCAGAATCATTACAAGAAATAATGAATTATCAAGAAGCAATTTATGTAGCTATAGGAGCTGCAGGCCTTGTTGTTGGATATGCTACTGGAAGAATAATTGGATTTATTTCTGGAAAAAAAGCTGGAACAGATTATACTAAGATAAAATTATCTGAAGATGAGACAAAAAGATCTAGTTTAGAATTAGATAAATTACAGCAATCAAATATTGTTGATTTAACAAAATTACGATATAGTAATACTGAAGCTGATACAAATAAAACATTAGCTCTAAATGAACAAGAACATAGATTAAAACTAGAAGCTATTGCTAAACAAAGTGAAGCTAATTTAGCATTAGCTGAAAAAAAAAGACAAGCTAAACAAGAGGCAGTTGAGAAATTAGAACCTCTTTTAAATGAATATATGGCTAGACTAACTCCATATCTTGAATCAGAAACACTTAGAATAAGCCCTGAATTAGAGAGAAAAAGAGAAGAATATAGAGAAAAATTAACAGAAGACTATGAGCAAGTTTCACTAAATGATTTAGAGGAAGATGAATTAGATAATGATGCTACAAAAATAGAGATTTTAGTTAATATGAGATATCCTATTCCTAGTGCACCAGAAATACCTGAAAAATTAAGAAAATTAATAGATATTATTTTAGAAGAATAATTTATTTAGTAATTTTATAGATTCATTTGTGATTAAAGTAAGGCTGTATTATCACATGCTCACTAGATTTATTCTAGTATCACAATATACAAAATTAGTTGCAATAAGATTATGGCATCCTAGATTTTCACAAGTCTCAATTATTTTTGGTGTTGCTGTGCCATCAATAGCTATTACATAAGGTTCTTCATCTAATCTTAAGCCCATAAGCCTTCCTATTGGAATCTTCTTTATTAGGTTTAGATCGTGATTAAATATAACTGCTCCTTTTGTACCAATAAGGTCATCTATATTATATTTTATCTTTTCTTTTTCTTTTTGACTCAACTTCTTTATTTCTTTTTTAGAATGAACCTGATTTTGATCCTGATTCTCATATCTATCATATCTTTGAACACCTCTTGATCTATTGTTTTGCGAATATTCTGTAGCTGAAACTTTCTTTCTTAAAGATTGTAAAATCTCTTTTTGAGTCAATTCTTCTACTTCTTTTCCTTCAGGAGCCATTGCTATGAAATCTACTTTTGCATTTTCAGTCACATTCTTTATTATGAGGTTTCCGCCTCTATCTCCATCTACAAATAATATGACTTCTGGTTTTTCTTTTGATAATGCTTTTATTGTCTCTGGAAACTTTGTGCCATTCATAGCTATAACATTTTTTATGCCATTTTTAAGAAGATTTATAACATCTGCTCTTCCTTCAACAATTATGAGTTCATCTCCTGAAACATCTCCGCAAGGCAGGTTTTCAGTACCATAAGTCTGTAATTTAGCAATTTTTGCAGAATCCTTTATCTCGCTTGTCATCTCGCTGATGTCATTTCCATTATCTCCAAGATTTTCCATTAATTTTTTTGCTCTATCAAGAATATAGTCTCTCTTGCTCCCTCTTACGTCTTCTATACTAATTATCTCTATATGTGTGTCTGAAGGGCCAATCCTTTCAATTGTCTCTAAAGCAGCTCCTATAATTGCAGTCTCAGTCTTATCCATAGCTGAAGGGACTTCAATCTCTCCTATTGTCTTTCCATCCTTTGAATCTGAATTTACTTCAATTCTTCCTATTTTTCCAGATTTCTGAAGTTCCCTCATCTCAAGATCATCTCCTAAAAGGCCTTCTGTCTGACCGAAAACAGCTCCGATTATATCTGGTTTTTCAACTGCTCCATCTGCTTCAAATTTAGCATGAATTATGTATTTTATTGATACTGGTGATATTTTTGCCATTTTCTATTATTAAATTAATAATAGTCTTATTTACCTTTGATTATCTAGAAAAAGATTACTTAATCATCATCTACTATCTTGATTACCTATATTTTTTCCTCTTAATGTGAATATGATATGAAGATTAATCATGATTAATAATTTTCTTTCTTGAATAATCTAATCTTATAATAATTATATAAAATAAACATTTATAAATGTTTCTATAAAAGAGTTTATTATTTTTTATCAAAAAAACAGTCCACCCACACCCTAAAGGTGTGAGTTTGTGAAAACAAAAAGCATTTTTCAATCTTTATTTTATTACTAAAATGCTTTTTGTTTCAGGCCCTTGTTTTTAGGATGCGCACGAAAACTTTCAGAAGAATTTTCTGCACAGAAAATTGCATAAAACAATTTTCTTGTACTCGGAAATTGTATGCAAGTATACTACATCATGTCAAGAATCATGTGTTAAAACACATGGTGCGTGGTTCTTGAACACCCCCAAAATTATTTTTGCTTTCTACATATTAAAATAAGTAAGGTACGCAAAAAATAATTTTGCTGGTCTTAAAAGAGGAGGTTTATTTTCCGACATAAAAATTTTATAAGATTAAGGATATCTTCTCTGTTCATCAATGATTATTCTATATTTTACATAAAGTTTATATACTTGTGATGTAATTAAAAGTTTAAATAAAAAATGAGGGTTTAATATGTCTGAAGATTTTATAGAAGATGAAGATGATCTTTATGAAGCACTTGAAGACCTAGAGACCGAAGAGTGATTTTATTTTTAATAGCCAGAAAACAATTTTGTTTTCTGGATTTTTTTATTTTAGTTAACTCAAGGTTATGAAGAATTAAACTTCAACTTATTCTTAAGGCTATATTCTTTATTTTCATAAAGCATATTAGTCTTTATGAAAAAAATATCTTTATATACAGATATAATAACAATAACTTTATTTAATTTATTTATATCAAGATTATTGTCTTTTAAATCTCTTATTAATATCTTTTTTGAGTTTCTTATCACTTTCTCAAAATTTTCTCCATAGACCTCTATAGGGTCTATTTTTTCTTTTATAAGGTTTATAACTATCTTTTTCCCCCTTATTTCTTTTAATATATAAAGAGCTTCGCTAAGATATTCGCCATTATAAGGATTAATAAAATTATTTATTATATTTCTTAAGACCACTATAATCCCATCATTATCCATACCTTTATCTATAAAAAATGATTAATAAATGTTGACATGAATTGTTAAATATTAATTAATATCAAAAAAACAATGTGCCACCACATGTCAGAAATCAAAGATTTCTGAGCACCCTAAAAATCCCCTGAAAGATTTTTAGTGTCTTAAAAGGTGTGGTGGATTGTTTTTTTGATATGGATAACTGCATTGGTTATGTCTCAGTATAGTGCAGTTATACAGATAGAGAACTGCAAGATATATGTAACATAAGCTACGCAGTTCTCTATATAATACATAAAAAAATCAAGGCATTATTTTTTAACAAACTTTAAATAATCTTTTTTCTTACATAATACATGGAAGAAAAAAGGGGAATAAAGAAATTTCTTGAAGACCAAGGATATGAAAACATCAAATATAGGATTGCTATATCTTTGATAATACTTATCATTGCTATAATGATATTTTTAATATTCATACTAGCCTTTTATTCTAAGAAATGTTCTGATGAAAATTGTTTTTTTAGTTCTTTAAATGTTTGTAAAAGAGTAAATTTTATCAAAGAAGATTCCCAATCTGCATGGCGATATAATATCCAAGGTGAAGCAGGAAACCTATGCAAAGTAGATATAGTGCTATTAAAAATGAAAGAGGGAGGGTATGATACAGAAAAACTTCAAAATGAAAAAATGACTTGCATAATCCCTAAAAAATTACAAGGATATCCTGAAGAAGACCTCTCAAAATGTTCTGGAAAACTAAAAGAAGATATACAAGAAATAATCATACAAAAGATGCATAATTACTTATTACAGAATTGCGGTGAGATAAAAAAAGAATTTAATATGTCCATAAATTGATAACTCCATAATTTATTATGGAGCGTATTAAAGATACAGTTATCAATTTTGGATCATCCAAAAAACAAGTGCCTGTCACAAACCCACACATTTATGTGTGGGTGGCACATTGTTTTTTTGATTTTGAAGTCTTAGATAGATAATACAATTTCAATATTATTAATGTCAGAAATTAAACCACATCTTTTAAGACCAGCAAAATTATTTTTTGCGTACCTTACTTATTTTAATATGTAGAAAGCAAAAATAATTTTGGGGGTGCTCAAGAACCAAACACACCATGGAATTTATTCCATGGTTCTT
>JAUYDD010000089.1 GCA_030704765.1 Nanobdellota archaeon
AACCATGTGTTAAAACACATGGCGTGTGGTTCTTGAACACCCCCAAAATTATTTTTGCTTTCTACATATTAAAATAAGTAAGGTACGCAAAAAATAATTTTGCTGGTCTTAAAAGATGAGGTTTTCAATTTCCGACATAAATAAAAATTAACAAAAATCTTAAAAGATATTAAATAATTCTAGGATAAAAACTAAAACAAATCCTACATATAATATTATTCTACTTATTCTTTTAGAATTTGAAGCTTTTTTCCAAGTTATGTGGTTTTTCTTCCAATCTTTTATATAAACAAGAGAATGTACAATAAAAAATGCTCCAAATAAGATAAAAATAAGATTCATACTTCCCCCTACAAATCCGAGTATCATTAGTAATATCCCGCCTATAAAATTTTGTTGATAATCTAAATTTCCCATATAATAAAAGTCTTTGAATAATGAAGTGAATATTGATGTAGCAAAAATAAAAAGGATTATAGCCAGACTTATTTGTAGATAGGGATTTTCTGTTTTAAATGTTACAAGAATTAAGATGAGTAGAAATATAATAAAAATTACTCTTGTTTTATAGGACATTCCTAAAAATCTATTTTCCTCTTTTTTCATTTATTCTTTAATAAAATAGAATTTAAATAATTATGTGTATGCTTAATACCAGAATCGAACTTTCGAATACTCGGTGTAAACGAATATATCCAAAAGGATATACTTTGTAATAAACAAGATTAATAATCAAAATCTGAAATCGGGGTTAATACACTATATCATTCAGAAATATGTACATCAGGACGACCATAAAGTTTATAAATACATACATTTTAATGTACATAAGTAAAGCAATGAAAAAGACATGGAAAAAGCTAAATTAGAAGAATTTAATCATTGGTGGACAAGTGAAA
Organism: Nanobdellota archaeon; assembly: GCA_030704765.1. Classification (GTDB taxonomy): domain Archaea; phylum Nanobdellota; class Nanobdellia; order Pacearchaeales; family GW2011-AR1; genus ARS1285. The sequence continues at coordinate 900 of JAUYDD010000089.1, forward strand.
AAGTAGATACAGAATTAGCTTTGCCCTTTAAAAGGGATATCTATCTAGAGATAGAAAAGCATTTGGATAAAAGGTTCATTTTAGCATTAGTTGGACTTAGGAGAGTTGGGAAAACAACAACAATGTATCAGCTAATACAGAAATTAGTAGAAGCAAATATTAACAAGACAACTATTTTATTCTTTTCTTTTGATGAAGTTTCAGTAAAATTAAGCGATGTCTTAGAAACATATAAAGAAATTCATTCCAAAGACATGAGAGCAGAGAAGACTTATATTTTCTTAGATGAAATACAGAAGTGTGAAGGATGGGAAAATGAATTAAAAAAATATTATGATCTTTATCCTAAACTAAAGTTTATAATAAGCGGTTCAGAATCTCTTTTCATAAGAAAAAAAACAAAAGAAACTCTTGCAGGTAGAATTTTTGAATTTACACTAACTCCTTTTACTTTTAGGGAATACCTTAGATTTAACAAAGTAGAGGAAAACGAATTTAAATATGAAACAAAAATTAAACCCTTTTTTAACAAATTTGCAGAAAAAGGTGGTTTTCCTGAAACTTTTTCTTTTGAAACAGATAAAGATTTCAAAGAGTATATACGAGCTTTAGTTGTAGATAAAATAGTTTACAAAGATATTCCCAGAATGTTTAAACTAGAAGACCCTGATTTTCTAAAGGTTCTCTTAGAATTAATCTCTACAAATCCTGGAATGTATATCGATTATCAATCTTTAAGTAAACAATTTGAAAAAGATAGAAGAGTAATAAAGGATTATATCAGTTACCTCAAGGAAAGTTTTTTAATTACTCTTTTAGGCAATTATAGAAAAGGAAGCATAACTACCCTAAGAAAGAAAAAAAGAGCATATCCAACCGACAATGCTCTGTCATACTTATACAAAACAAAGATTGAAGAAGATTTTTTTGGAAGAATGATTGAAACTTTAGCAGTAAATAAACTTAAAGCTTTATCTTTCTGGAAGAATGGTGGAGAGATAGATATAATTCATGAGGATATGCCTATAGAAATAAAATATCAAGAAAAGATTAATTTAGAAGATTTTAAGACAATAAAGGAATTCATGAAGAAATTTAATAAAAGAGAAGGATTAATGTTAACTAAAAATGAAGAAAAAGAAATAAAATTTGAAGAAGGTATAATAAAATTAATTCCTGTTTGGAAATGGCTTATTAAAGAAAAATGAAAATTTTTATAACTTCTGACACGCATTTTAACCATAAAAATATTATTAAATATGCCTGTCGTCCATTTAAAACTATTGAAGAGATGAATGAAGAAATAATAAAAAGATGGAACAATAAAGTGGGAAAGGGTGATATTGTTATCCATCTAGGTGATTTTGGTATAGGAAGCAAAAACGAGATAATAGAATTAAAAAACAAATTAAATGGAACTATTATACTTTTAAGAGGAAATCATGACCATAAAGCTACGCGGGAAGCAGGATTTTTACTAGTCAAAGGTAGTTTAGAAATTGAAAATCTAATTTTAAGTCATTTTCCCCTTTCAGAAGAAGAAATACCTAAAGGATTTATTAATGTTCATGGACATATCCATGAAAAAGAAAGTTTTAATGGAGTTAATGTAAGTATAGAAAAAACAAAATATGAGCCATTAGAACTAGAAAAATTAAAAGAGAGTATTAAGTTTAAAGAGAATAAACTTTCATAAAATCTATCTTAAAGAAATTATATCCTTTTTGATATACTTTGTGTAAACGAGCGTATACTATTTTTTACCATAAAATTAAGAACATTTAGTAGTTAAATTGATAGAATTGGCATCTAAATAAATTGTAAACTATTTTGATAGTTGCCTTTGGGAATTTCTAAAGTATCATCATACCTTCTTGCATTTTTTCCATGTCCTATAAGACAACGCCCTAAAGGCCAATAATTTGTCATTGTATAAACCTGAAATTCTTGTTCACTATCAAACCAAAGCGCACTAGCTCTCCAAGCAGTATCTTCAAGTTCTCTAGAAGTCATTTCTCCACCATTCTTAAAACCATAATGTGATAATCCTAATGTTCTTTTCACTAAAATTCCAATGTCTTTAAAATCTCTTACTGTTTTCTCTAAATCAGCTTTCCAACCTTTCAACGTTAAATAATCTTTAGTTTTTTGCATTTTGATTTACCTTTCTTTAATGTGGTGATATTAGTATTTAAATCTTTCCATTGTTGTTACTATAAAGTTATTAATCTATCTCAAATTATAAGATAAAATGTGTTTAAAAGTTTGGTAAAAAAACATATCTACTTTGTGTAAACTAATATATCATAAAGGATATACTTTGTGACAGTCTATTTTTTAGCTATTTTCCACATCGCATCAAAAAATGAGATATATTTGTCCGCAATATCTTTAGACTTGATAAGAATTCCTGTTGGTTCTTCTTTCCATGAAATAATAGCAACCTTATCATTTAGAACCATTGTGTTTGGGGGAAGTGGAAAGCTAATGTATCTTTTTTGAGTTATTGATGATTTAGTTGGGGAATAACGGTTTTGTTTATGGAATATTCCTTTAACTATTATCTTCTTTTCCCTGAATAATTGTTTAGTGTATCTAAAGACATTTTCTCGAGCAAGTTTGTAATCTTCAGGATTTTCTACTGAAAAAGTTCTATAAATGTCTCCTTTTTTCGCATCTTTAATTAATTCAGACATAATGGTTTTTATTCCCTTAAAAGACTTAAAAAATTCAACACCTTCATTTTCTGTTTTCTTTTGCCTTGCCTTTAACTCTGGAAGAATCTTAATATACTCTCCTTTTTTTAATTCGATATAATCAAGTATAACCTCTGGGTCTGGAGCCTTGTAATATTTTACCTGGCTTTTTTTAATATAAGAAAGCAAACCTTTAGAAATCAATTTATTAATAGCATCATAAACAGATGAACTTTGCAGCCCAGATTTCTCAATAATTTTTCCAGCTTTAGACTCTCCAAGTTCTAATACAGCAATAAAAACTTTTATCTCAATACGTGAAAGCCCAATATTTTCCAATACTGAAGTATCCATTGCTTTCCTAAATCTTCTGTATTTTTAAATGTTACTCTCCAAAATTGTTGAGCAATTTTTTATATATTCGTTTAGTTTATTAAAAATATGAAAGATAAAATCAAATATGAGCAGAAAGCAGAAGAATTCGCAATGAAAGCCCACAAAGGGCAATACAGATTAGATGGAAAAACCACGTATATAGAGCATCCAAGAAATGTTGCGAGATTACTGAAAGAAGCAGGAATTAAAGATGAAAACATTCTTTGTGCAGCATGGCTCCATGATGTTGTAGAGGACTGTGGAATAGAAATAGAAAGAATAGGGAGAGAATTTAATATGGAAATTGCAAGAATTGTCTTTGCATTAACAAGAGATAAGACTAGAAGTAGAGAAGAATATATAAAAAAAATAAAAAATTCTGATTTTGCAGTCCAGATAGTAAAGCTCGCGGATGTCTCGCACAACCTCATGACTTTGCACAAAGATGTTCCTGAAAATACAGTTAGAAACATCATAAATGATTGTAATTCATTTTATTTTGGTTTAGCAAGAAAAATTTCTCCAACTTTTTATAATCTTCTCCAAACATATTTAGATTCATATAGAATAATGCAGAAACAGGAGGTGCAATTAGCATGGAAAAGATAATAATTATGATGTTGATAATAGCAATTATTATTACAGCAACTTTAGCATTTATTGTTAATGAAAATAGGACAGAGTCAAATAAAGTTAATGTGAGATTGGAATGGCTGCACCAAGCACAATTTGCAGGATTTTATGTTGCAGAACAGAAAGATTACTACAAGGAAAATGGAATCAATGTCAATTTAAATATGGGGGGTGTAGACTATCCTGCTATTCAGATGGTTGCAGGAGGAAAAGAGCAATTTGGTTTAGCAGAAGCAGACCAAATTCTTTTAGCTAGAGAAAAAGGTGTGCCTATTGTGGCAATAGCAACACTCTACAGAAAAAATCCAACAGTTTGGTTTTCTCTTAAAAAGTCTAATATCACTTCGGCAGAAGAGTTTGTTGGAAAAAGAATAGGAACATGGCCTGATGTCATGGCTCTCTTGAATGTAATGCTAAAAAATGCAGGAGTAAAAAAGGAAAATATTAGTGAAGTTCCTATTAAGTATGACATAAGCCCCTTATTGATAGGGGAAGTTGATGTTTTACCTGGATATGTGATAAACGAACCGATTGTAGCTCAAGAAAAGGGCTATGATGTAAATATAATCTGGCCTGCAGATTATAACATAAAATTCTATTCAATGACTCTTTTTACAACTGAAAATATGATAAAAAATAATCCAGAGTTAGTACAACAGTTTGTTAATTCAACCTTAAAAGGCTGGAATTATGCTTATGACAATCCTGATGAAGCAGTAAATTATACATTAATGTACTCTAACCAATTAAATAGAGAACATGAATCAAAAATGATATATGCAAGTTTAGAATTATTGAAGCCTGATGATAAACCAATAGGATATATGGATAAAATTGTTTGGGAGAACATGCAAAAAATTCTTCTTGATAATAAGGATATGAAAAATCCAATTAATAATATAAATGAGGTTTATACTAATAAATTTTTAGAAAATTATTATCATGGAATCAATAATTAAAGTTGAAAATATAAGTAAAAATTATGATAAACTTCCTGTTTTGGATAATATAAATTTGAGTGTAAAAGAAGGAGAGTTTGTTTCTATTATTGGTCCTAGTGGTTGTGGTAAAACTACTCTCCTTAAAATTCTCGGTGGATTGATTCCAGCCACGAGCGGAGATATAAAAATAAGAGGGAGTCCTGTTAAAGTTGCATTAGAAAGACGGGAATTTGGTTTTGTTTTTCAAAATCCAATTCTGTTGCCTTGGCGAACTGCTTTAAAAAATACAGAACTTCCCTTAGAGATTTTTGGAAACAATAATCCACAGATTTCATCTAAAAAATTACTAAAAATTGTTGGTTTAGAAGGCTTTGAGAATTACTACCCAAAAGAATTAAGTGGGGGGATGCAACAAAGAATAGCAATTGCAAGAGCATTAACTTTTGAACCAGCAATTTTGTTAATGGACGAGCCATTTGGGGCTTTAGATGAAATAACAAGAAATAAAATGAATTTAGAGCTGTTGAGAGTCTGGAAAGAAGAAAAAGCAACAATTTCCGCAGTTATTTTTGTTACCCATTCTATTCCTGAAGCAGTTTTTCTCTCAGATAAAATTATTATTTTGTCAAAAAGGCCTGCTAAAATAGAAAAAGTTTTAGAGATTAATCTGCCAAGACCTAGAAAAGTTGAGGTGAAATATTCTAAAAAATATATTGGGTTGGTAAAATGCATAAGGGAAATTCTCAAAGAGGACTGAAAGAGATTGGTATTCCAATCTTGTTTTTTGTAGGGATTTTAATAGTTTGGGAAGTTATAATCTTCCTATTACATATTCCAGAATATCTCTTGCCAAGACCAGTACAAATAATTTCAGAAATTACTGTAAACTTTAACTCTCTTTTAGGGCATTTAGGAATAACTATGTTAGAAGCAGTTTTTGGCTATATAATTGCGAATATTATTGGTTTTGTTGTGGCGGTAATTTTTGCACATTCAAAAATGGTAGAAAGAGGATTTTATCCTTACGCAATAGCTCTTCAAACAACACCAATCGTTGCTATGGCACCTTTATTAGTCTTATGGTTTGGGTCTGGATTAGCCTCTAAAATAGCAGTTACAGCAATTATATGTTTTTTCCCAATTTTAGTAAATACAATTAAAGGTTTAAAATTTGTTGATGAAAATACTATAGATTTGTTTAAATCATATTCGGCGAATAAATGGCAGATATTTGTAAAATTAAGATTGCCTAATTCTATGCCTTATATTTTCTCTGCATTAAAAATTTCAACGAGCCTTGCACTTGTTGGAGCAATTGTTGGAGAATTTGTAGGTGCAAGTAAGGGAATAGGTTACCTTATCCTAACTTCCTCCTATCATCTTGAAACTGCAATTATGTTTGCTGCGATTATTATAAGTGCAATAGCAGGGGTATTATTTTTTAAGGTTATCAGTTTTATTGAAAAAAAAGTAATTTTTTGGCAAAAACCAGAGGAATTTTAATATGAGAAGTTTAATTGCAGATAAGATTTTAGAAAATATAAGAAATTGCACCCCTTATTCACTTGATATTATGGGTTTTCATCTTCAAATAGACAAAGATGTATACCCCCATCAGGAGAATCGGTTCTTCTAGCAGAAAATTTGAAAAAATCCAGATACGGAATAAAAATGAATGAAAGAGTTCTTGACTACGGATGTGGATCTGGATTTTTAAGTTTGGTAGCCACATCGCTTGGTGGCATTGTTATAGCTACTGATATAAATCCTTCTGCTGTGGAATGTTCCCATAAAAATGCAGTAAGCAACCATTTAGGGAGTAAAATACAATTTAGAGTAGGAAAAAATCTAGAACCTATTTTTCCAAACGAATATTTTGATGTTGTTGTTGCTAATTTGCCTTTTGAAGATGCCGAACCTTTCGATAAATTAGAATATGCAGTATATGACCCCAAACTTCAAATGCGAAAAAAATTATTTGAAAATATTAAAGAGCATTTAACACAAAACGGGAGAATTTTTTATACTTATTCTAACCGTGTTCAAGATATTTACCCAATAGAAGAATCAAGTAATAAATTTAATTTTAAAATAATTGATAAAAGAAAGATTGATAAAGATATATATTATTTATACTTAATTAGACCTAACTAAGTTCCAAACATGTATGAATAAGAGAATAGGAAAGAATCCCGAGAGAACTTTCGATTCTTTCGGCTATTTCAAAAGTCGAATTCAGAAAGTATATCCTTTTTGATATACTTTGTGTAAACGAATAGAATCTAAATGTTACCTTTTGTAACGAGCGCTTTCTGTCTTTGATTATTTTCAAATCTGGGTTTAATACCCCGAGGCTCTGCCTCGGCAGATTTGAAACCTTCAAAATCTTCAGATTTTGAATGGCCCAGAAAAACTTCTGAAAGTTTTTCTTGGAGACTGAAACTGCCGGTCGCGAAGCGAAAATTTATTCA
>JAUYDD010000115.1 GCA_030704765.1 Nanobdellota archaeon
AATGCATTGTAAAAGTTGTGTAAAGTTAATAGAAGGTGAACTTCAAGACAAAGTGAATAAGATACAAGTGCAAGAAAGCGGAAGTGCAATTATTGATTTTGATGAGAAAAAAATAAGCCTTCAAAAAATCAAGGATATAATCAAAGAATTAGGATATTCAGCTTAATTATTAAATAAAATGGCAATAAGGAAAATAATTAAAATAAATGAAAAAAAGTGCGATGGATGTAGTTTATGCATTCCAAATTGTCCAGAAGGAGCGATACAAATAATTGACGGAAAAGCAAGACTGATAAGCGATTTGTTTTGCGATGGATTAGGAGCATGTTTAGGTTATTGTCCACAAGGAGCAATAACAATTGAAGAAAGAGAAGCAGAGCCATATGAAGAAGAAAAAGTCATGGAAAATATAGTGAAGCAGGGAAAAAATGTAATAAAGGCTCATTTAGAACATTTAAAAGGACATAGTGAAGAAGAATATCTAAAACAAGCCCTGAATTATCTTAAAGAAAAAAATATTAAGATAGATTTTAATCAAGAATCTCAAATCGGATTACATGGCTGTCCTGGCTCAAGGATAATTGATTTAAGAAACAAAAAGAAAAAAACTTCTTCAAATCTTAAAGCAAGACAGGAATCAGAATTAATGCAATGGCCAATTCAATTAAATCTTCTTTCACAAAATGCAGCTTATTTTAAAGATGCAGACTTGTTATTGGCTGCAGATTGTGTCCCATTTGCATATGCTAACTTTCATTCTGATTTTTTAAAAGATAATGCATTGATGATAGGATGCCCAAAACTAGATAATGTAGAATATTATGAAGAAAAGTTAACAGATATTTTAAAGTCCAATAATATAAAATCAATAACTATTGTAAATATGGAGGTTCCATGTTGTTTCGGGCTCCAGAATATTGCAGAAAATGCAATAAGAAACTCAGGAAAAACAATTCCATTAAGGCAGATAATAATTACAATATCAGGAGAAAAACAATAATAATTTAAGAATATAATTCAAAATGAAAAAAACATTTCAGATAAAAGGAATGCATTGTAAAAGTTGTGTAAAGTTAATAGAAGGTGAACTTCAAGACAAAGTGAATAAGATACAAGTGCAAGAAAGCGGAAGTGCAATTATTGATTTTGATGAGAAAAAAATAAGCCTTCAAAAAATCAAG
>JAUYDD010000149.1 GCA_030704765.1 Nanobdellota archaeon
TTTAAGTTTGTAGATTCTTTTTCTGGTATCTTTAGAATCTAATTTAATTTCAATCCACCCCACATTTTTTAATTCAAAAAGCAGAACACTAATAGCAGTTTTTTCTCTAAGATAATTCTTTACTTCTCCAAAATCAAACTAGTCCCATCCGCATAACATCTTGCTTTAAGTTTGCCTTTCTTAAAACCTTTATACTTCTTTTGTAACATAGAACCAATCTCTAAAACCTTATCCACCGTAGAATCAACATCTTTTTTATCTTTGATAGTAATAATAATTTTCATAATAAAATAAATCTACACTCTTTTATATTTGTATCCCAGTTATTTGCGTTTTCTACGAAGAATAATCGCTAAAATAATAAAACCTACAACGATACAACTTCCAATAACTATAGATGCAATTAGTATAGAATTTGAACTATTACTTGATTCTTGATTTGTTATAGGAATATTTTGCAAGTTTGTATCACCGGTAGTTTTTGTGCAATACCAATCAGTAGGATTTCCTATCTTCTGACAGACTTCACCGTTTCCACAATCAGAATCTTTAGCACATTCAACATTCATAACTTCTGCTCTAACTATTACAAATGATGTTAAAATTATCATTAATAATAAAATTGAAATTATTGTTTTCTTTGCCATTTTCTATACTACAATATTGTGGAATACTACTTTATATACTTTTCCACAATATTGTTGATGAAGCGTAAACATAACGAGGTTAGAGACGACATACTCGAAGTTTTAAGTGATAATAAGGAACATGCTTATGGAGATTTAGAAAGAAAAGCCAATACTAACTGGCAGACTATTAGAGATCATTGTAAGGACTTAGAATTATTTGGGGCAGTTGTTATTGATGAAAATAATAAAGTTAAAATTACTAAACAAGGTTTAGTTTTGTTGAAAAAGATTAAGGAACAAAACTAATTTTTAATTGAATAAAAACAATCTAAACATACACCCATAACATCCCAAAACTCTTTATCATCATCCGTTGTTATGATTTTTCCACAATCACTACATTTTCCTGATTTCCTAATTCTATCCATAAAATCAGACATTCTTTTTCTTATACAACTATCGCATAAATGATGTTGTCTAACAAGAACATCGTTATCATCTATTTCTTTGTTACAATCTTCACAATTTATTATCATTTTTCTTTTTATTTTCCTCCAATATTTTAGGACCCCTACTATCATTATACCATTTTATAAGAGCCCTTATACTCGCACTGAATCTTTGATTTGGATTTCTTGTAACAAATTTATCTACGCTACTATCTAAGTAAATGAGCTTAAGGAATTTTTCTACTTCTGGTCTGAACTCTTCATCATAACTAATCCTCGCAATGTATCTGCTTTTTGATAATGACATGTTTTTCAATTCTCCGTCGGTATTTTATAATAATGCAACCAAATC
>JAUYDD010000195.1 GCA_030704765.1 Nanobdellota archaeon
TAGCTTTCGCTAATTAAAATTTGTGTTTCCATTTTTTTCCTCCGAAAAGTTTATTTAGAAGCCTGATTTAGTTCCAACTATATTTAGAAAATACATTGGGCTAAAATCAAGCCCAATTTTCATAATCAATCGAGAAATATACACTTTAGTTACGATGATATACTCCATCCTGAAGGATGGTAGATTTCTTTCTAATTAATAAAAATCTTTAGGGGATGGAAACATTACTCTAGGATAAAATTATAGTTCATTTTATTTAATTAACATTATCACAAGCAATAAATACTATTAATTATTTAAATAAACATGGCTCAAACAATTATATTTCAAGTATATTATCTTGGAAATTGTGGTTGTGGAGAAAAAGAGATAATTAGAAAGATTGAACTTAAAGATACATATACTCTTGATGACCTGCATAATGCAATAATCCTTAAAGCATTTAAATGGGATGACCCTCACATGTATTCTTTTTTTATGGATAATAAGCCATATTCACAAAATAGAAAAATGGAGTATTCTTGCAATCCTGAACCTGATGTTTTTGATGATGCAAAACCAAATTCAACAGATGTAAAATTAAAAGACCTCAACCTAAAAAAGAACCAAAAATTCCTATTTGTCTTTGATTTTGGAGATAACCATCATTTTGGAATAAAGGTTTTAGAATTTGGTGGGGTTGAATCAGGAAAGAAATATCCCGTTATTTTAGAAGAAAAAGGAGAAGCACCAGAACAATATCCTGAATGCGATGAAGAAGAGGGTGAAGAATAATGACAGCTAATTGATTCACTTCTCAACTTCTCTTTGACCATCATTTTTCTAATTTAGTATTTCCATATTGCTTATAATTTTTATATCTAATTTTATCACTAATCAGCTTTTTATAATAATCAGGATAATTTGACTTTATCCTCATAAGCTTTGATTTTATATATTCATTCTTGCATTTTTCAGAACAGAATAAAAGAACTTTTTCATCTGTAAATTCTGGTGCAAGCCAAATTCCAGATTTAAATTCATTATTGCAGGTCCTGCATTTAATTTTCATCTTCACTATCATCCTGAATTGCCATCAATAATTTCTTATTTAATGGTTTGTTAAAAACTTCATCAGAAATTTTTTCTCTTATTTTCTTTGTCTTTTTGTCAAATTCAATTAATCTTTTTTTAACTTCATTTATCAAGTCTTCAATAATTTCATCATTTTCATTGATTTCATATTCTCCATCTTCAGATTCAATTGTCAATTGAGAGTAATACTCATTGGTATATATTATTATATTCCCTATTTCAAACTCTATATCTTTTGTATAATCATCAGAAATATCCCCTCTTCCAGTTATGTTTACTGCAAGTTCCAAAAGTTCATATAAAATATTTATATCAGATAATTTATCATCTGATTCAATTTCTTCTATTTTATCTTGAATATCCATTTTTGTTAAAAATCCCAAAAAATGTCCTCACTTCCACATTTTGGGCATCTTGCATATGTAAGAATAGTTTCTTTGCCTGTCGATGAGACTCCATAATTTTTTGTATTATATTTTTCCTTCATGATTCTTTTAATTTCCTCATCAATCATCATATTCTCAATATCGCAATTTGTACTAAAAAATCTTGAAAGAATTAATCCCTCATTTCTGCAATTCATACAAGCCATTGGTCCAAAATCCTTTAATTCAGTTGGAAACTTTTCAATTTCATCATTATCCAATACTTTAATTTCAATATCTGGAATTAATTTCTGATTTTCAAGAATAATCTTATTTTCAAATAACCAATTTATGACATCATTTTGGATTTGCTTTTCCCTGAATTTGAACCATTTATCTTTTAATTCAGGATATTCATCAAGAATTTCTTTAAATCTTTTAAAAGGCTTGCTTTTATGAATTACATCATAAAATTTATCAGATAACTGAAAATCTTTTTCAGCTATTTCATACACAAAAAGTTCCATTACTAAATAATCCTCATTTGATGTTCTTTCAGGAATAATCAAGAATTTTTCTTCATTTATACTTTCAAGTTTTTCTTCTGCATTATTCTCAATTTCTTCATTTATGTCAATTATTTCATTCTTTTCTAAATCTATAAAAAAATGATGTGACATATTACACATTTCAAATGCTTCACATAAATCTCCAAAATTAAGGTTAATTTTCATCTTTTACCTCCCAATATCCGCCCCTGTCTGCACCAATACGCTTTAAGAAACCCTTTATCTTTAGTTTTGCTAAATATTCTTTAACTGTATCATCGGCAATGCTTAATTCCTTTGCGATTTCACTTCTTGGCATTGCAGGTTTGTTTCTTATCAAGTTTAATATTTTTTGTTCAAGCTCTGTTGGCTTCTGGGGGGTCTTCTGGGGGGTCTTCTGGGGGGCATTTTCACCTGCAAATCTACCTAAATCTTCTTTTGTGGGTCTATATAGAACAATTGCAAAAAATTTGCCAAATTCAAATTTTGGAGGTTTTAGTCCTAATCTTTTCATTGAATCTTTAATTCTTTTAATTCCACTCCCTACTTTTTCAACTAAATCTAGCCTTTGCAATAATCCGAAAATTAAAGGATTTCTGGATAAACTTCTTTTGCCAAATTCTTCTTCCTTGATAATTAAACCTCCGGGATTGCTTATTTCAACTCTATCATCAAAAATATCCACCTGAATTCTTGCCCCTCTTTCATTATAATCTCTATGAGCAATAGCGTTAATTAGTGCTTCTTTTAATGCTTCATCTGGAAGCTCTAATATTTCCTTTCTTGGACCAAAACCCTCTATTTTATAAACAAGCCTTAAATTTTTATAAAAATAATTTAGAGCTTCATTATAATTTGTCAGGATATCAGAATGAAAATCTTTTTTATCTATAATATAGACCTTATCCAGACCTTTGTATAAAACACAAGTAATTATAGCATGAGGAAGAAATTTTTCTATATCATCGCAGAAAAACAAGGCTCCTGCATTTTTGAAATCCTCTCCATTCTCACTTAAAACTCCAATATTTTTTAAGATTTCTTTATCTGGAATTGTCCTAATTATTTTTGCTTTTTCAATAAAAGCATTAAATTTTTTCTTATCAAATCCATTTTTAAAAGTAAAATCTGGATTTATCTTTTCATCAAAGATAATTTTTCTTTCCTTATTGAAAAATTCTCTAATTTCATCAGTTGATAATTTTTGAGAGCTTGAACCTTCCCTTATAGAAAACCCCTGTGAACATCGATAAGGCTTGTTTTTTCCTTCTTCAACATGGATTATTAGAACATTCTCATAAGTTTCAAGAACTATCTTTATTTCAGGGTCACAGTTTCTAGCAATATCCTGAATTTCAGATTTAAGCTTATTAGTAATATTAATACCTTTTACTTGACACTTATCATTAACGCCAAGAAGTATTCTACCGCCTTCTGAATTTGCAAAAGCAACAATAGATTTTGCAATATTCTTTGAATCAAAACTCTCTTTAAATTCAAGGTTTATTCCTTCTCCTGATTTTAATAAAAATTCAAACTCTTTTTTGTCCATATTATACTAATTTCTTTTGAATCCCTCCTGTAATAGACTCAAAATATTTTTTAATATTCTCTCTAATATCTGTAGGAATTAATGCAACCTTATACATCTTTCCATTTAAAGGCATTTTTCCAACTGTTAATAACCCTTTACTTCTTAAAATCCCTATTTCTGATTCTGGAAGATTTTTTGTCCACCAATAACTTATATCATCCTCAAAATCATTAAGAAGGTTATATCTAACAAAACCACCTTTTTCAATTATACATTTCAATATTTCTTTACTTTTTTCAGGAAGTTTTTCTAGTATTTCATGAAAAGAGCCATCAATTTTGTTCTTTATTTGCTTAATTCTTTCTTCTTTTTTTGCCATAGGTTTTATTGATAATGATTTGCATATTCCATTAATCCATTCAACAGGGTATTTATTAAGGATATTCATAAGAGTAGAGTTTGAATATATTGTTTTCTTTTCTACATCATTAATCATTCCAATTTCCATTCCTCCCAAAAGACCTTCAAAATCTGCTTCAGTAATAAATGGATTACTTACTTTGTGTCTTACAATTCCGGCAAAATAATAATTTTCTCCAAAAGGATGTATCCTACCTTCCATAATTGTGTCTGAAGGGATTTTTGATAATTCCTCCCATAAATAAATCTTGTAGGTTTTGTTTGTTAATGTATCTTTTAATAAAGCAGGATTATTTTCTCGATTGATAAACTTAAACTTTGAACGGATAATATTTTTCATATGCAAGTAATTGGATTTTATATCATCTGGAAGTTCTGGATGTGCTTCAACAAACTCTTCAACAACTGTTTTGCCTGAATCTGGAAGTGGCTTTTCTATCATAAGCCAATCAATAAAGTTTTTCAAACAAAATTCATCACTGAATCCACTATTATCATAAGGGAATTCCTCTACTAATTCTTCATAAATAGGTCCAGTCCTATCTTCATAGTTTTCTTCAAAAAAATGAAACAATTCCTGCTTAAAATTGTACATATTTATTTCCATCTTTTTCTCCTTATTTTTATAAGAAAATACAAGATTAAAAATCTATCTAAAAATCAAAGAAAAGTTTATTAACAAGCGTGATTTAGATAAAAAAGATATTTTTCTTATGAGAATTTTTAGGGTGTTACGGAATTGGAATTTAATTAGAGTTCTGGGCAGCGGCGTTTTTTGTAATCGAACCGGATGGTGAGATTACACCGCTAATTAAAAAATGCCGATGACCGGAGAGGGCAGCGGCGTTTAGAATTCTATTCTACTTCCGGAAAAAAGGATTCTATAATTATTTTATTTCATTAAAATTCATCACTTAATAACCGAAAGGTTTATATATTATCAATTGATAATATTATCATTTGATAAATAAGATATTAGATTTAATCTATAAAATGGAAACTGAAAATCAAGGTCAACTGAACTGCAATACTGAAGATATCATAACTAGGATGCCTAGACTTGACACTGTAATTATGGTTGATAACTTCATAAAAGAACATAGTGGTGAATATAAGAAAACAGATCTTTTCAACAAGCTTCCAAAAAAGATGATGTGGGGAACATTCAATGTTATCTTAAGTTATCTTGTTGAAAATAATAAGATAGGTGTTGATAAATCTGACCATGTAATCTATGTTTATAATCCTGACTTAGTAAAAAGATTTATGAATAAGAAAAGCTACTGATTTCTATGAGATTATTCAAACCAGCTGATAATGTAATATTTGCAGATGAAAGAATTGAAAAAGATTTCAATTCATTAAAAGAAGATGATTGGGTTAAGAAAGCAATCCTAAGAGCAATTACCGATTTTAAGGAAAATGCTTTTTGTGGTGAAAGAATCAAAAAGGAGAAAATACCTAAAGTATATATTCAGAAATATGGAATTGATAATTTGCTTTAGTATCCATTACCTGATGGATGGAGATTAGTTTATTCTGTTTTTTCTGATGATAATGTACTTATCGCTATGATTGTTGAATATTTTGATCAAAAAAACAATGGGCCACCACACCCTAAAGGTTTTTTGCCACAGCTAAAAAATCGCCTGCTGGCGAGTGTGGTTTGATTGGCCCTTGTTTTTAGGATGCTCGAGAATTGAAAACTGTAACATTTGCTACGACCACATG
>JAUYDD010000012.1 GCA_030704765.1 Nanobdellota archaeon
ACGTCAGAAATTTTTTAATAAATTTCTGAGCGCACCCAAAAAACTTCTGAAAGTTTTTTAGTGTGCTCCAAAATGCCTTCTCTTTCTATCCATTAAAATAGATAGGTATGAGAAGAGCATTTTGGACATCTTAAAAGATGAGGTTTTCAATTTCCGACATAAGTAAATTGTAGTGATTTTGGAACAGACCTAACAAATAAAAAAGATTTAAATATCTTCATATCCTTTTTATTCAATGAATATCAAAAAAGGGATAATATTGGGTGTTGCACTTTGGATATTGATATTCTTTGAAGTATCTGCATTGATGTTTGGATTTAAACTTAAACAAGAGGATATTAATTATTTTTTTATTCATCTTGTTTTCTTGATAATATTTGTCATGATAATTGGTTTCTTGTATTTTAAGAATGAGAATAAAAAGAAAGTAAACAACTTAAGGTTGCTTAGATTAAAAGAAGGCCTATCAATAGGGCTAGTAATGGTCGTTGTAGGAATCATACTGGATTCAGCTATAACAATACCTCTTTTTATGAGCTTTGATTATTCTTTTTTAACAAGACTCGATATCTTATTAGGAGAAGCGTTCACTGTCATTTTTATGGGTGTTTCAGGATTGATAAAACAATGAAAAATTAATTTTGATTACTTGTTCCTTGAACCAATATCCTGGATAAATCCTTGACGAGGCTCATAGATATCGCCTTTTTCTTTAAGTTTTCCTATAGATTCTTCAAATTCCAGTTCTGTCATATTTGTCCCTATTTCCTGTCTTAATACTTCAAGAGGTATTTGTTTTCCATGTATCTCTTCAAGTTTTTTTATTGTTTCTCGTAAAAGCATTATCTTGCTTCTTTGGCTTGATGAAACTCTTGTTGAAAAACGGTCTATATCAAATGTCTTTGTTTCAGGATCATAACCCACTTGCATAAGATAATAATTTGTAAGGCGTATTGCAGCTTGAGAATCTTCTCTATCTACTGTTGTAGAAAGACGCATTTTTGCATGAGCTTCTGCAAGCCTAACTAAACCTTGTAGCTGTCTTGCTGATATTGCTATTGTTGCTGATTCTCCAATTGTTTCCATGCTCCTCATCTTCATATAAAAATCTTTTATTTCATTAACTGATTCATCTGTAAGTTTAGGTTCTATTCTTTGTTTTGAATATGCTACGTATTTTCTAAAAAGTTCTCTATCTAATGGAGATTTTGAATCTCTTCTCCGGTGCAAGTTCAGGACATGTGTAGCAATAGATTCATCTAGAACTTTATCTGGTAAATCCCTTAATATAAAAATAAGGTCAAATCTATTTATGAGTGCAGGTGGAAGGTCTATCTGCTGGGTTATGGGTAGAGTTGGTTCAAACCTTCCATATTTTGGGTTTCCTGCTGCAAGGACTGATGTCTGTGCTGTCAAAGTAGCCTGCACATTAGCTTTTGAAATTGTGACTGTTTGTTGCTCAAGTGCTTCATGCATAGCTGACCTGTCTGTTGGATCCATTTTCTCTATTTCATCAATACAGATGATTCCTTTGTTTGCAAGCACCATTGCACCTGCTTCTAAAGCCCAACCTTTAAGAAATTCGTCTTTTACTACAGTAGCAGTTATACCAGCGCCGGTCGCTGCCTTGCCGACTATGTACCTTCCACGCGGAGCCATATTAGAGATGAATTTTAATGTCACGGAATTATGGACTCCAATACCATTCGCAACAAATGTGTTTGTTGAAGGAATTGATAAATCATAGACCTCTTCATTTTTCTTTTTTAAATCTTCTATTGATATAATCTTAGACCATACTAGATTACTATTTGCAATTTTTTTTAATATAAAAAGCTCATTAATCTTATTTTTATCTTTTTTCTCAAATTCATTAATTAATTTTAATAATCTTATTCTTCCAATCTCATTTCTTTTTTTAACAGTCCTCATTTCTGAAGCCAAGGTCCTGTTTCCATTTTTTCTGCTATTATAACCTAATTTTTTTACTATTTCGTAAACCAGCTCTCCACAAGGAATCAGATCATTATAACTATATATTGGATCTTTTTCATTTAGCTTAATTACTCTTCCATAAATCTTTATGTTATCTAAAAACCTTTTAATCATGTAAGTTGGTACAGATACAGAATAATAATCTGCCTTATTTTCTTTGTAAGAATAAGTTCTTTTTTTTAGTTTATTTAATATCCCTATTGAAAAAAGTAAATCAGAGGTATCTTCTGCTAGATCTTTTGAGATTGTAATTAATTCAAAACCCTTTAACATTTTTTTATCTTTTATTAATCTCCCACCTCCTGAGAATAATCCTGATAAAAGACCATAAATAAATTCTTTTGGGGAGAAAAACGCAAATCCGGGAATCTTTTTTATTTTGGAATAATTGCCTTTTATTCCTTTTTTTATATTCTTTAAATCAGATTCATAATAACAATAAGACTTCAAAATATCTGAAAGATTTTTTGAGAATATTTGGACACCTTTCTCATTAATATTAAGGTTCAAATTAATTTTTTTTGCAAAATTTATAACTTTATTCTGTATATCTTTGTTCCTATTTGATATGTCGATTGTCTTTTCATTTTTTATATAACCTTCTGATAGGAATATCCCTATAAAAAATCCGAAATCTTCATTTAAATCTATTTTATCTAGAAGTAATTTAGAATTAGTATTATTTTTATTAAAATGTCCTGGTAAGAAATGTTTGAACACTTCTTTGTGATAATTAATTGGAATTGGAATATAAGAATTTTTAGTTAATTCATCACCTTTAATTGATACAATATCGCCATTTTTTGAAAGGGTAATAAAAGAATGGTCTTTTGTTGCAATAATTTCTTTTCCGTGCTTTGTTATTAATTTAATTAAATCTTTTTCTGGTAAATGTTTTATTATCTCGTTTACATATTCCCATCTAGGTTCATGAAACTCTTGATTAATTGTAAGGACTTTAAGATTATTTGGACCTTTTCCAAATTTATTATAAATATTTTCTATAGAATCATAACCTGTTTCTTTATCTGATATATACATAACTTTTTCATCTTTACCTATAGATTTAGCAACACCAGGATCACCTATTAAAAAAAGATGGATATCTCCTCTTGATACTGTGCCATCTGGAGAAGTTTTTCTAACTCCGCCAAACATCTGCAAGACTAATGCTTCTTTTATTTGTTCATACCCCCAAATAGAAGGAGCGATACTATCCCTTAATTTCTTGAATATCTCAGGATCTGTTGATAATTCTAGGATCTGGCGTTCATCCTCTTCAGATATATCCAAGTCTTCATATGTAGATTCAAGGGGTATAAGGTTGTTTGCTTCAACCGCTAAATCAAACCTTGTTGATATAGATCCTGTTGGAAGAGGTATTGGGACTTCTTTTAATATACCCAGGACTTTTACCTTACTTCCGGGAGTTGTTTTTTCTTCCATTATTGGTTCAACTAAATCTTCTTTTAAGAAAACATTAATTCTTCTAGGCTGTTCTCCTCCTGTTAAACTGTCTGGAGATTCTTCTATTACAAGTCTTTGAGCATCAACCATTGTTTTAGATAATAAAGTAAAAGCTCCTTTTCTGCCACAAGAGCACCTATTTGGTTCTCTGAATTTTTTTTCAATCTGCAATACTGAAATAACTGTTCCGCAAGATGGGCATTCAAATCTTGCATTTACAACCTGGGGCCTGACATCAGATGCTTGCCTTACTAAACCTTCAAAAAATATCAATTGGTTCAGATGATTTGCTCTTATAGTCCTTATTTTAACTCTCTGTGTTTCTGGAAGATCATTAAACCTGATAATCGGATTATGAATTAGCCCTGTATCTTCTAATGCTGCGCTTAAAAGATCTATCTTCTCTTCTGGACTTGCTATAATGGATTCTGCTAATATAGGAGAGTTTGAAGCTATATCAGAGAAATTGACAAAAACAACTTTTCTTCCTTTTCTTATGCTGTCTCCAACCTCTTTCTTATAAGTCTCAAAAAACAACTTAGCTTCTGCAATTATTTCTTCATCAGGTTTTTTCTTATCAATCACCATTTTTCCCTCTATCCCATTTTAATTAAAAAAATTATCTTTATAAGGATTTATCTATAGGGGATATTATAATAGAAAAAGGATATATAAAACTAGGTAATTACTTAATAGTTCGAAAAAGGAATAAAAATTTGGAAAATTAAAAGCTAAATAAATCTTTATTACTAATATGTAGCTATTCAGATGATTATAATCTGCCTAATCATCAATTCTATGAAATTTATTACTTTCGATTCCTTGAGCATGAACGAGCCTGCAAGGAATCGAACACTTCAATCTCCTCTGGAGTTGAAGTTCCCAAAAATTGCTTTGCAATTTTTTAGGACTTTCGATTCCTTGAGCATGAACGAGGGGTATATTACATGTCGGAAATTCCGAACCGTTTATAAATAAGGAGTTAATTCTAATTTAATGAGAATATTTGATCGTAGCAATAACATGGCTGATTATGCAGAAGAGTTGAAAAGTCATGTTGTTAGAGAGATTGATAGCCTAACCAAAGAAGATTTTGAAAATACAGAAGATTCTTTAGAAATAATAATCACTTCAAAGCATCAAATACCCCCCATAACTTTAAGCGAAGTGTATCAAAAAGAAGAGGGTGAAATTCAAAAAGACATAAGTAGAGACGACCGTTTCTGGAGAGAAATAAACCCAACCTACAAAAAAGCAACACTAATAAGTATACACATACCATTTGAAGGTAAAGCCGAGTTTTTAGGCATTAGACCTTCAACATTTCAAATGACCTCTATTGAGGGAGAGGTTACTTCTAATGAGATAGTCTTGCCATTCAGTTTCTTTCCAGACGTAGACAAATCTGAGGATGTGAAAAGACAAATAGATTCAGCATTGGATTATGTAAATAAGCATACTGCTTGGATGAATAAAGACATTGAATCGTTCAATCAGAAATTGCCTAGCCTAGTTTCTTCTCAAATTAAAAGGAGAAAAGAGATTTTAGAAAGTCAAAATAAAATAATAACTGAAATAGGCATACCAAAAAAAGAAATTAAGAAAGAACAAATCGGCTTTGTAAAACCAATTGAGAAAACAAGGATTAAGATAAAAGATAATACAACCACTACTAATGAAATCGTATTAGAAAATGAAATTTATGAAGACATAACAAACTCCATAAACAGCCTAGGTATTAATCTTGAAAGAGTAAATAAAATAGTAAGGGATTTAGACGAAGAATCATTAAGAGACATTTTATTCGTAGCTCTTAACCAGTCTTTCACAGGATTGGTATCTACAGAGGCATTCAACAAATCAGGTAAAACTGACTTATTGATAAGACAGAAAGATAAGAATCTTTACATTTCAGAATGTAAAATCTGGCGAGGAGATGTTTATTTTAATGAAGGTATCGAACAACTTCTAAATAACTTATCTTGGAGAGACTTAAAATGCAGTTACATTATCTTTTCAAGAAATGAAGATTTTACAAATGTTATAAATAAATCCTTAGATCTAATTAAAAAGCATTCTTTATTTTTGAAGGATGTTAAAAAAATAAGCCCTACTTGTTTCAGATTTTATTTTAAGGGAAAAGATGATAACGAGAGGCAGATCATGTTATCATTACATCTTTTTAACTTGAAATAATTATATTATTTTCTCTTATTTACTACATATAAATGTTTTTGGAAATTTAAGAAAGTGTTTGTAATTTCTTTAATTCCTTTTTAAGTCTTTTTATCGTGGAGTTATTATTCTAAAGTGTGACAGAAAATATTATGCTCCTGCCGACTCGCAATCGGCATGCTCGCGTCTCACTCCTTATCCATATAAAAAGCCTAATTTATCGATGCTGTTTTGATTTATAAATATTATCGAGATTGAGTATATCGATGTGAAAAAGAGATGATACTCACATCGCAATGGAAGAACAAATATTAAGACCTCAAAGAAACAAACTGGAAACAAAAGGAAAATTATCTTATATGGAGAGCACTCATTCATGGAGTTTAATGAATTTAAGAAAACCAGTGATAGAAGAATTTCCGCAGCTGAAAGAAAGATGTTCTGCATTTGGATATAAGATGACTTTCTTTCATGAATATGAAGAGCTAGAAAAGTTGATAAGAAAGTTGAAAAGAGATGGAGAAGCCTTGCCTATTTTGGTATGGTTAGTTAAGGAAAAAAGTATCTGATTATTTCTAATCCTCAAAATCCTCTTATTCAGAATTAAAAATAACGTTGTTTAAGTTAAACGCCCCCCGAGTGCCTTAACTTACTGAAATCCATAAAATTTGTCAAAAAGTGGTTAAATTTGTGAGAAAAACACGAAATGGATTTCCGACGGTAAAACGAAAAAACCTTATGCTAATGTTAACCTTAGGTAACATGCCCCCACGAGATGATTAACCTTAGGTTAAGGTTAGCACGAGATTTCTAAGGAGTTTATCGACGATAAGATTTTCTCATCAAAAAAGTTAGGGTTTAGAATTGATTTTTTATTTTTTAGGACTGGTTAAACGCCCCCGCAT
>JAUYDD010000054.1 GCA_030704765.1 Nanobdellota archaeon
AATAACAGGAACAGTTTTAATACCAAAGACTAAGTAAATTATCTTGATTATTTTTTTATCTCAAATAAGTGAATGAAAGAATTACTTCTATTATTGAGATTATCAAAAAAACAATGGGCCACCACACCCTAAAGGTTTTTAGACACGGCAAAAAATCGCCAACTGGCGAGTGTGGTTTGATTGGCCCTTGTTTTTAGGATGCTCAGAAATTAAAACAAACTGACATCCACATCTTAAAAGATGTGGTTTAATTTCTGACATTATCAAGAATATGAGCATATACATCAAAGTCTTGTTTAACCTGCCCTGTTCAGCCCTTATTATGGATAACTGCATTGGTTATGTCTCAGTATAGTGCAGTTATACAGATAGAGAACTGCAAGATATATGTAACATAAGCTACGCAGTTCTCTATATCTCTAGTCTTTTTTCCAATAGCTCTATTTTAAGATGATTTAATTTTTCTAAATCTTTTTTTGTTGCCATTCAATATATCACCTTAGTTATATTGTTTTCTTTAAATACTCTGATTATATTATCAACATAACCTTCTATTTTCTGTTCATGAGAGACCAATATAAGCTGGTCTACATCCAGTTGATACAATACATCCCTGATTTTGTCCAGTTGTTGGCTTGAAAAGCCGTCTGTTGGTTCATCTAATATCACCAGGTTTCCTGTCTTAATATTGCTTAATACTGAATTAATGACTTGGTTTAAAGCTAACCTATATGCAAGAGCAATAGCTGTTCTTTCCCCACCTGATAAAAAAGAATAATCCAGTTCATAATCCTGCTGCTCTATTATTGGTGAAAAATCCTCATCAAGTTTTGCTGACAAGCTGTCTGAGACTAACATAGAGAACCATCTTGAGAATAATTTTGAAAACTCTTCTTTCAAGGTCATCATGACCTGCTTTTCTGTAAAGAGTATTATTCCTAAGAATTTTTCTGATATAAAATACTCAAGCTCCCTTAACCTGTCTGTCTTTCTTTTAAGTTCTTCTTTTTTCACTATCTCCTCTGTCTTTTCTTTTATCCTTTGCTCTGTAAACTGTATATCTTTATTCACTTCTGCATTTTTTATAGCTGATTTATTTTCCTCTATTTTAACGCTCTTTAATTCAAGATTATATCTTTCAAAAATAGAGTCATATTTCTTATATTCTTCTATTGATTTATCTATTGCCTCACTGTGTTTTTTTAATAAATCTATATCTTTTTCAATAGAATTTATTTGTTTTTCAAAATCAATTATCCTTTTTTCTTTTTCTATCAGGTTCTCTAGTTTTATCTTCAATAGCTCTAGTTCGTTTTTTCTTTTTTTAGAAGATTCTTTTTCTTTTTTTACTGACTCTAATTCTGACATTATTTGTTTTTTTAAATTAGAGAAATCTTCTTCATCTTTCACAGCAATAGATATTTCATCAGCAGTCTTGTATAAAATGTTCTTCTTATAATCATCACTAACTTCCTGAAGGCAAGTGGGACATTTCTGCAATCCTGATAATTTCAACTTTAGATTTTCAAGATCCTTTTTTCTAGATTCTAGAGAATTCAATCTCCCTATTGTATCAAGGTATGTTTTATGTAAGATTTCTTCTTTTTCTTCAAATATCTTTATCTTTTTTTCAATAGAATCATATTCAGACTCATCAATAGAAAATTTTTTCACTTCTTGTATCTGGAGAAAGAGTGTCCTTATATTGTTTTTCAAAGATATTATCTGCTGGTTTTTTTCAGACATCAAGACAAGAGATTTTGATTTCTCATTCTCCAAAGATCTTTTCTCATTCATCTTCTCCTGTATTTCTTGTATTATTTTCTCTTTTTCTATGCTTATTTCAATAGATCTTGCATATTCTTGTGATAAGATTTTTTGCTTTTCTTTAAGATCCTGAAGTTCTTTACAAAGGTTCTTTAGTATTGTATTTATATCTTCTAAATTATATAATATACCTTCATTAATGCGTATTTTCTCCCTTAACCTTGTTGTCAATATCAAAGTGTTCTCTTCTATCCTCTTATACTTGTCAATACCAAAAACATACCTTAAAGTATTGAGCCTTATATCTCCGGGTTCTAATACTATCTGTTTCATCTCTTCTTGAGGAGTATAGACAGTGAATTTATATAAGAGGTTAGTCTTTTTTGCAAATTCAGGGGGATAATTCAAGAGTTTCAATATTCTAGATTTTATCTCTGTCACACTTTCTTCAAACTTCTCATTGTCTATTGTTATTGATGAATATTCCTGGTTTATTGATTTTGAACTCCTTTTCAAAGTCCTTTCTACAACAATTTCTTTATCTTCAATCTCAAATTCAAGTATGACTTTTCCAATATCCTCGCCATTCCTTAATAAAGAAGCTCCTTTCTGTCCTGGCTGGAGTCCGAACAATGCAAATTCTATTGCTAAAAGAACAGTTGTCTTTCCTGAACCAATGTCTCCTGAAAGAAGAGTAGATCCTTTTGGAAAATCAATTTCTTGTTTTTCATAACTTCTGATGTTCTCTAAATATAGTCTTTTCAATAACATTTTATAATTCAACATCCAAAACCTTGTTTACTTCTGATAATAACCTATTATTGAATATATCGTTCTTTTCACCTTCTTGCTTCTCTAGATCAAGAGCCTCTATCAATGGCATTATATATTCATTGAATTTTGAAGGATTTTCTTTATTGTATCTTTTAATCAGGACTTCTTCAATTCTTTCCATATCTTGATTAAAGAACTCATTTGAAAAATCCTTTTTTTCTAGTTCTAATTTAGATATATTTTTTAAAAAAGAATAAGCGCCTGATTTTTTTATAAAAGACTCTATATCTGAAAATTTGATATCAGAAGGTTTTCCTTCTTTTAAATCTCCAAATATCTTCAACAATACTATCTTATCCTTCAAATCCCTTCTTTGCAGATGTTCTAGAATCTTTTCAGTTGCTCTTATTGCATTTGTTATCTCTAATTCAACTAACTCCACTTCTTTTAGCTTTATTTCTTTTTTTATTATCTTTGTATATCCTTCAATATTTATAATGTAAAAAGAACCGTACTTCAATTCTTCTAGCTCCTTGAAATTATTCGGAAATGTCGGGCCACCATATATTGCTGGTTTATTGTTTATTTCTTTTTCAAAATCCACATGAATATGGCCAAGTGCATAATAATCTGCTTTTGGAAGATCATTTAAAGATATAGATTCTACTGGTATATCTTCTGCTGCTTCTTTGATTGTTGTATGAAGCATCAATATCCTAAAATTATTAGAATAAGATTCTTTTATTATTATTTTTTTCAAGTCATCTACTTCTAAGCCTGATTTTTTTCCAGGATAACCATAGATATAATATCCTTCATGTATGATTGGCTTTAAGACAATCTTACCTTCCTCTTCTTCAGACTTAGATATCTCACAGAAACCTGCTTTTTCTAAGACCTCTAAAAAAGTCTTTCCAGATACTGAATAATCATGGCTTCCTGCAATTATATAACATTTTATAGCTTTGTCTTTTAATCTTCTGAACTCATGGAAAGTCTCTTTCAATATCTCTATTTGAGGAAATGGTGTATCAAAAAGATCTCCTGTGAAAAGAACAAAATTGACTTCTTCAGCAATACAAGTATCAATAACTTTTCTAAAAGATTCTAGATTCAAAGCTTGAAGTTCTGGTTGTCTCCAACCTCCTAAATGACTGTCTGATATATGCGCGAATTTCATTTTTTAATTTTATTTATTTTAATTTTCAATCATAATTATTGAGATATACATTAATAGGTTTATTGTTCTTCATCAGCTTTTTAAGATTTAAACTATTAGTTCTTTATCTAGTGAACTTTCTTTATCCCTATTATTATATAACAAATAGGAATCTAAAGAATATTTAAGGATAATTGTAGTAAAACCTATATTTATCAAAAGAATTACAAAGATTTAAAAATATAATATCTTTTTAAAGATTATAAATAGGTGTAAAGTTGAAATCAAAAAAGTCTGATAAAAGAAAAGCAAAAAAGCATTTAAAACATAAATCAAAAGGATTTTTTATTATTGCTATATGTGCTTTATTATTCATAATCTTGATTTTCATGTCCCTTAATTATAAAAAAACATATGACTTTATAGAAAGACCTCTTAGAGAAATAGGAAATTCAGCTTATGGTGAAGGTACAGCTGAATGTGCATATTCTTGCTCTGGATATTCTGCTTGTTCTAGTGAAGCTGGAACATCTGATAAAAAAATAGAAGTTTCAGCAGGAACTAAAGAGGGCAGTGAAGAAACTTGTTGGGCAAAGATTAGAGAAAGACCGCTTACAGCAACTATACTTATTATAGGGGATGTAACTATGGGATATTCAGAATTATGGGTTGATGCAAAAGAATTTGAATGTTTGCTTAAAGAAAAAGATTTGAGAAAAGAAATGTTTGCTGAAAAGTTTAATAAAATTAAAAAAATAATAAAGATGACTTTTTCTAGAAGTATATCAAAAAATCAACTAATTAATAGTTTTATGGAAAAGGCTGCTGAACTTGCAGGAAAAGGTAAAATAACCCTTGAAGAAGAAAATATGCTAAATAAAATATTGAGAGAAAAAATCCCAAAAACAACTTTTTACAAAAATACTGTTATAGTTTTAAAAACTGGTGGTGAAAATCCCTCTTTTGAAATAAAATCTCCAGATCCAAAAATACCGCCTCAGATTATTCAATTTACAGATCCTGCTGAAATACAATTATTCAACAAATTCCAAAATTTGATTATGACACTTCCAGACCCTGATCTAGAAAAAGATTATGGAAAAGGTGCAGGTCCTTTGGATGTAATATATAAGGACTCTTATATAGATAAAAAACAAGCAATATGCACTTCTAAACTTCCTCCTAGTGAGCTTTACAAACCCAAATCCAGGTGATAAATATAAATCCATAAACTGTTATTTTGATATAGAATGAATATTCACTAAATTTTAAAGGATATAAATTTCTTTTGAATTAATATAGAATAAATTATTTTTTATAGAGCTATTGGAAAAGTTATTGCACTGAATTTTTTTACATAAAAAAGCATCATTTTATCTGATTTAGAATATTTTTTATTTTTTGGAATTATTTTCCATAGAACAAGTTCTTGAAGTTCTTTTAATTCTGTCTCTTTTATATCATTTGGATTAAACTCTCTATATTCTTTTTTTTCTTTTTTAGAGAGTTTTTTATAAGCTTTTTTTGGATTTGTATAAACCTGATAAAAAAATTCTTTTTCTTTTAAACTATAATCATCCCATTCTTCTTCTAATCTCTTTTCTCCTTCTTCTGTCATTCCTTCTAATCTTGATTTTCCTAGAGCATTTTTAAATTTACTTAGAGAAAGATTTTGAATATGTTCAGGAGGTTTGTCACAAGCATTTGCTAACCTATCTAAGCCAAAAACTCCGACTGC
This sequence comes from Nanobdellota archaeon, assembly GCA_030704765.1. Lineage (GTDB taxonomy): Archaea > Nanobdellota > Nanobdellia > Pacearchaeales > GW2011-AR1 > ARS1285. The sequence goes on from JAUYDD010000054.1 coordinate 5,439, forward strand.
AACAACTGCTCCTTGAGCAGCATATCCTAAAAATGATCTCCTTGATAACCTATCTGCATAATTTTCTGAACCCATGTTTTATTCTCTTGATTTAATGTTAAAATATAAAATCTCCTGGTTTATAAACTTTTTCATTTAGTAATCACTTAATAGTAATTATATAATTATATAATTCTATTTTATACAAAAAATAAGAATTTAAAGAATATTTAAGGATAGTTGTAATAAAACCTATATTTATGGGAAATAACATTAATTTTTGTAATTTTTTATGTCGAGAATTGAAAACCTCATGATTCATCATATGGCCGTAGCAAATGTTACAGTTTTCAATTCTCGAGCACAAGAAAATTCATTCAGAAGAATTTTCTGTACAGAAAATCCATTGGATTTTCATGTAATCAAATAACTACGATTATTAAAGTTATTTGATATGTTCGAAATTGATAACTCCATAATTTATTATGGAGCGTAACAAAAGATACTATTATCAATTTCGGAGCATCCTAAAAACAAGTGCCTGACACAAACCACATCCTTTAGGATGTGGTGGCACATTGTTTTTTTGATATAAAAGACTCGCAAAGATTTAAAAATATAATCTCTCTTTAAAAATTATAAATAGGTGTAAAGTTGAAATCAAATAAGTCTGATAAAAGAAAAGCAAAAAAGCATTTAAAACATAAATCAAAAGGATTTTTTATTATTGCTATATGTGCTTTATTATTCATAATCCTGATTTTCATATCTCTTAATCAAAAAAACAATGGGCCACCACACCCTAAAGGTTTTTTGCCACGGCAAAAAATCGCCTGCTGGCGAGTGTGGTTTGATTGGCCCTTGTTTTTAGGATGCTCAGAAATTAAAACAAACTAACATCCACATCTTAAAAGA
>JAUYDD010000124.1 GCA_030704765.1 Nanobdellota archaeon
ACCATGGAATAAATTCCATGGCGTGTTTGGTTCTTGAGCACCCCCAAAATTATTTTTGCTTTCTACATATTAAAATAAGTAAGGTACGCAAAAAATAATTTTGCTGGTCTTAAAAGATGTGGTTTAATTTCTGACATTATAAAATACCTTATAAAATGATATTAATCTGACTAGATAATAATATTTTGTTGATTTCTTTTTTTATTTCTTGTTTTTTAATCACACTCTGATTGTTTTCTTCAAAATATTTGGCTAAATCATTGATGTTTGTAAGTTCAATTATTTTAGTCTTTCTATTTATTAATATCAACGGAGCTTCATCCTTTGATATATTATATTTATCTAATAATATATTTACTGAAGTGACATTAGTGTCCACTGCAATAGGAATCAATAATATTTTATTGCCTTCTCTTTCTTTTAATTCACTTAATAATTTAGAAAAAACAGTTTGTTTTGCAACAAAATCAAGCTGATCATTATTATATTTATAGAAATAAACAACTTCATAATAATAAGGTTCTTTACATGATTCTTTTATCTTAATAGAATTTGTGAACAAAACAGCCCTTAATATATCATATTTCCTATGGGATAATTCCATGTCTTTTGTAAGGACACTTGCTTTCTGGAACCTTTCTAAGGTCTTAGCTTCTTCATAGACCCTATCTGCAAATAAAATATTTTCATTAACAGCCTTTATGCAATTGAAATATCCTAGTGAATAGATATCTGCCTGGAGTTTCACATCTAATAGATCAACTTCTGATTCTTTATATACATCATCAAGTTTAGCTGTCCTCCAGTTCTCTAAAATGAATCCTGCAATGATTCCCAGGCTAAATATGATTATTGTAATTAATAATGCTTGCCAAAATGCGTGTTTTTGATTTTCAAACATTTTATCTCCACTTTCTTTTTCCTCTTGATATATGATAGATTGAATCTAACATTATAAAAGGATATATCACTAGATAGATTATTAAATAAAAAGGTATGTTTAAAATGTTTTCTTTCTTTAAAACAATGAATCTCATTATAGATAATATCATCAATATATATACTAAGCCTATTAAAAATAAGATAACTCCAAGATAATTAAGGAAATTCGGGGTTATATAGAATTCTTTAAAAGTAATAACAGGAGTTCCTGCAATAATTGAATACTTTGTATAAAGATATTTAGATAAGATTCTTGTAGTCGTTAAATAAAAAAATATTCCAAGGCCTAATAGGCCTAGAAACAAGTTTATTACAAAAAAAGGTATAATAAAATATCCAAGCATGCCTTTTCTTCCAATATCCTTCCCATATTTATATATGCATTGTAAACCTCCTACATTCCATCTTCTTCTTTGTATGAACCAGGATTTTAATTTACTAGGTACTTGGCTTGTTACATGAGTTGATAGGCACATTTTCCTATTCCATCCTTTGGCAGCCAAGTGCCAGGTTGCTTCAATATCTTGGGTCAGGTTATCTTTATCAAATCCGTGAATATCATCCAAAGCTTTTTTTCTGTATAAAGCAAGAGGTCCTGGAGTAACATAGATTGCATCAACATATTCTAATAATTTTCTTCCAAAAGAAATTGCAATATACTCTATTTCTTGCAATTTTTCCCAAAAAGTATTCTTGTTTCTCGCAAGAACAGGGCAAGTCACAGCTCCAACATTATCGTCATCAAAATAACCTATCATCTTTCTTAAAGAATCTTCAGCTGGAAAAGAATCAGCATCAACAATTGCTATAAAATCTCCTTTTGCTATTTTCAATCCCACATTTTGGGATCTTGCTGCATTTCCCAAATTAACCTTATTGTTTATTATCTTTAATTTCTTGTATTTTCTTTTTAACCTTTTAAGGATCTTTCCTGTGTTATCTGCTGAGCAATCATTGACAACTATCACTTCTTTAATATAAGGATAATCAATTGCAAAGATATGTTTCAATGTGTCCTCAATTGTCTTTTCTTCATTAAAAGCAGGAACAACAAAACTTACAGTTCTTTTCTCCTTTGTCTCAGGATAAGAAAAGAAGTTCTTCCTGTTCCTGAAATAGAGTATTAAGAAAAAGGTCAGCATGTAGATTGAAATAAACATATACATAAGATAGATGATTGGTAATATATCCATTTTTTAGCTTAGTTTTTAATAAAAACCCTAATAAAAGGCTTATTAAAAGAATTACTGTAATAAAATACTATTATCACTTATTTTCATTACTATCAATATCCTCATCCTCAACACTAACAATCTTTCCGCCTTCTTCTTTTTTCTGTAGATGGAAATATTCATAAAAATCATCAGATAATCTTAATTCAAGAGTATGCCCTTGTTTCTTTGATATCACAAGCCCAATATCAATGAAATGTCTTATATGCTCATAAGCTTTGTTCCCCCTTATCTTGACTATTACTGATTGTTTTACAGGCTGTTTATAAGCTATAACAGCTAAAGTCTCTTGTTCTGCTTTTGTGAATTCACTCGAGCCTGTTGCAAGTTTATTTATCATAGAAACATATTCTTGCCTTACATCCATCTTCCACATATTGTCTTTTACTATTATCTCTATTGCAGAATCTTCTTTATTGTACTTTTCAACAAGTTTTTCTAATAGTTCCTTTATCATCAAGGGATTTATATCACTAAGCATCACTAGTTCTTGAATATCAAGAAATCTTGCAGAGATAAATAAAGCAGCTTCAACTTTTTTTAAGTTCTCTATTTCTTTTGAATAATCTAATTCCTCAATAGTCTCATGACTGGAAATTTCATTCAAAGAGATATCTTCATCATTGCCTGTTTTTTCTTCATCTACCATAAATTAACTAGTATAGAATATGTTTTAAAGCTTATTATGTTCCTTTAATCAAAAAAACAATGGGCCACCACACCCTAAAGGTTTTTTGCCACAGCTAAAAAATCGCCTGCTGGCGAGTGTGGTTTGATTGGCCCTTGTTTTTAGGATGCTCGAGAATTGAAAACTGTAACATTTGCTACGGCCACATG
>JAUYDD010000135.1 GCA_030704765.1 Nanobdellota archaeon
AGAGGTTGGATTAGGAATCGGAAGAATAGAATTTGCAAATACAATGTTTTTTAAATTTGGAGAAGAAGCAGAAAGAGTTCTCTTGCTAGAGTATAAAGAGGAATTAGAAAGAATTGTTCTTTTTACAAGGTCGGTCTAAAATCTATCTCAAAATCTAATTAAGAAAGTATATCCTTTTTGATATACTTTGTGTAAACGAGTCAGTTTACCGCTAGCTTATGAGGCCATCATATATTTTATCTAACTTCAATGGGTTTTTAAAAGTTACTTAATTACAAACTTTGACATATACTCTATTATGAGATTAACTTTAAATAAGATTATTTTTATTATAATTCATGGGATTATTCAGGGATGTTGTTGAAGAGAGAAAACTCTATGGGGATTTAAGTAACGAATGCATTGCAAAACTATTATCATCAAGAGATTTTTCAATACATGGTTTTTCTATATTGCATTTCGAAAGAAGATTCAATGGAGATCATTATACTTTTACAGTGCCAGTACAAGATATAAGAAAATGGTATGAAACTAATGGTGATTCTAATCTTCCTATAAAAACTAAGATTGAACAAGGAACTGCTATTGCTCAAGGATTTGGTCTAGCATTAGTTTGTCCGCCTGATTTTTATATAGGAGATAAAAAAGTAATAAAAAACCAAAAACATCATCTGGAGTTTAGGTTGCCTAATGATACCCATTATACTGTTATAGCATCAGTCCATCCAAGATATCTTAGTATGATAGACCCTCTTCCTGAAAAACCAATTGACACAGACAGCTTATTTGACAGATTAATAGGATTGTACGATATTTGATTATTGATTATTATCATCAAAAGCCAGAAGATTCCTGGTGATTTATACATAAAAATAACATTAAATATCTATTTTTAGAAAACTTATTAAATGATCTATATTACTATATAAAATGAAATTTTGCAATACCTGTAATAATATATTGTTTCCAATAGAAAATAACAAGCTTAGATGTGGCACTTGTGATACAATAATTGATGGTGAACTAGTATCAAAAGAAAAAATAGCAAAAAAACCAAAAAAACATAATGGGATTATTCATGAAGAATTTAATCCATTTGCTACTTATCCGCATAAATGCAAGAAATGTGGTTTTGATAAAGCTCAGATTATACAAAGAGAACCTTATATAACTGATGAAGATAGTTTATTGTATCTGAAATGCGGGAAATGCGGTTTTTCTGAAAACATGGCTAGAAAGATAATGTGATTAAGTTTTTATACTTCCTATATCTATATATTTAATGAACAATAAAAGGATCTTAGGTATAAGCCTTGTATTTATAGGTTTATTTATGGTCTTTACATCAAAGGGAATTACAGGAGCTTTTATTGGTTTTAAGCCCCAGAATTATTTAGGACTTCTAGGATTATTAGTTATAATTATAGGATTTTTTTTAATATTAGTTTCTAGAGAAGGAGGTTTAGAAAAAGGTTTAAGGGTCTATGATAAATATGATGGTAAAGGCAAACACTCTCCAAGCCAAGCATATTCAATTACAGATCCTGAAAGATATTTTTCAACTGTCGGATTCTTGACTTTAGAAGAATTTAACAGAGGATTATCAGAAATAAAAGATGATTCTGAATTAGTGGAGTTAGTGAGATTAGAATATGGTCCAGAACTTAAAATGATTTTAGATAATCCTAGTGATAAGAATGAAGCAAGGATTGCTGAAGCATTTTATCATGCTTTATATGACAGAAGATATGAAAAACACGAAAAACCAAATGAATTATCAGATTCTGAAAAAGAAGCTATTATGATTGCATTTAGAGCAGGTTGGAAAAATTCTCCTGATTCAAGGCAATCCAAAATACTTGCTCGTTATAGGCTTGGATATAGAGTTAAAGGAAAACACGGAGAGATATATTCTAGAGATGATGAAAAACTTAAAACAACCACTTCTATAACTCCAAGTGATGCTAATGCAGGAAAAAATATTGGCGGGAATGTTATAGAACTAATAAGAAAGACAAAAAGATAATTCTTATGTTTTATAAATATAGAGAATTGCGATTAAAAATTAGTCTAATCATAGCAATTCTCTATCTGTCTAATTGCAAAATTTTATATTCTGATTAATGCAATTATCCATAATCATAAGATTTTATCTATGTTATTTATTAAATCAAAAAAATTTCCTGAAAAATCGTCTACTCCATTCTAAAGAATGGAGTTTGATAGACGATTTTTCTTGATTCGGAAATTTTTAGGATGCTCGAGAATTGAAAACTGTAATATTTGCTACGACCTCACGATAAATCATGAGGTTTTCAATTCTCGACATAAATCAAATAAATTCTATACACATCACTCTTCACATAATTGCAGATAATAATATTCAAATCACCTAAATTCTTTTTACACTATATTCACGAGATAATAATTCTGATAATCTATCCATATTTTCAGGTTGTTCAACTCTTGCAAACCTTTGTTCATTTGGATTCTTTTTTATATAACCTCTCATATCTAAAAATACATCTGTAGGTGATTTTTCTTCAGTTAAATCAATTCTTATTCTTCTATTTCTATTGTTATCACAATATATTCTCAAGACACCATAATCTTCTTCTGGATTTAAAAAAACACAATCAACAGGTTCTTGCCTATGTAATTCAGCTATTCTTCTAGCAAGATTTATGTCTCTTGAAAAATCACTAGTTTCTGTTATTTCAATTAAATATATTTGTTTATGCATTTTCAATTCAAAAATTCTATTCTTTCCCTCCAATACTCCAGTCATAGTTCTTGAATATCCCATCCCTTGTTGGATCCCAATAAGATATATCATCATGGCCAAAATGCCCTATAGCTCTTGCATATAAGATGCATTTTTCAGCAAGATGAAGATGCCTTAATTTATCTTTGCTTGATAAACTAGGGTCATAGACCAGGACATTGCTGTCACATTTTACACTGAATCTTGCCCAATGTTTAGATGGCAATGCAAATGGATTGTATTGTAATGGTGTCTGATTATGTTTTTCAGTCAATTGCTGTTTTACTATTCCAAGATATCCAGCTACATCAAGTGGAGAGAACCTTAAGACAGGATTTTCTTCTCTTGATTGCCTGAACTTATATTCAAGGCCAATGAATATATCATGAGGTGTTCTTCCAACATAAGCTTCATCATCATCCCTAAAAGTCACTTCTGACCTTAAGCTCATTACTGTTGCTAAATTATAGTTCAATTCATGGGATGGATTATTAGGCAAGATTGGGACATGCACTAACTTGAATCTGTACCTAGGTGTTTTTTCTGATTCAGCAGGAACAAGTACAATAGCAAAAGCTCCTTGTTTTCGGACTATCTCTGCATCATCATAGACATTGACAACTTCAATGCCAAATTTTTCAATACCTTTTGGACCTTTGTATACAGAATAGTTTTCTGCATAACTGAATCTTTTAGAACCTCTTATTGATGTATCAAGATTAACTACTCTTTTTTCTTTATCATTTCCAAAAACAGGGATCCAAGAATAACCAATAAATTTTATATCTTGTTGCCTCATTCTTTGTAATCTTCTAAATGCTCGTTCTCTTAATTCTAAAGGGATAGCTTTTGATGCATAAGTTTCTTTTAATGTTCTTGGTTGAGGCAATGAAATAGCAAGACCATGTTTGTATGCTTTTCTTGATGCTTCAACTCCAGTTAATCTTTCTCGTGTTCTAGGATCATAAAAAAATCTATCAGGAATTATTGCTTCATCAGGATCATCAAACTTTATTATTAAAGCATCCATTCTGGGATCAAGCCCATCAATCCTTTGCACAAGGTCTCTTTGATGTGAGGCACTAGTTTGATTTAGTTCTTTTATTTCTGATTCTGTCCTTATTCTGAAATATTGTTTTTTTCCACTTGTCATTTTGCATATTTTTTTGATGTCAGAAATTAAACCACATCTTTTAAGATGTGGATGTTAGTTAGTTTTAATTTCTGAGCACAAGAAAATTGTTTTATGCAATTTTCTGTGCAGAAAATTCTTCTGAAAGAATTTTCATGCATCCTAAAAACAAGGGCCAATCAAACCACACTCACCAGCAGGAGATTTTTTGCCGTGGCAAAAAACCTTTAGGTGTGGGTGGCCCATTGTTTTTTTGATTTATAAACCAATAAAGTTTTATAACTATAATCTTCTCTTACTATATAAGAGAAATCTTTAAATTGAAATCCAGGACCTAATTCTACTCTTCTTCCTCCTAATCTTGATGGATAAAAATATAATAAGCCTTTATTATATATTTCTGTCACCGGAATTTCTCTGCTGCCTGATAAAATTTCTTTTACTAGCCTAATGCGTGGGTCTGCAAAATCATGCAGTTCCACTTGTGCTTTTTTATAATCTTTTTTAGATATAGGAATACTAGGCCTTTCTTGATATAATAATAAAGGATAAGGCTTGTCTAAATCTTTATGAACTCCAGCAATAATAGAAATAGGCTTCACACATAATTTTAATCTAAGAGAGCTGTTTCTTTTCATGGTATTTGCTGCATTTACATCTCCATTTTTTTCTCCCATACTAGCTAGCAATCTTCCATTTGGATGAGTATGAAAATTAAATAATGCATAGGTTCTATTTACCGGATCAACATCTTTGTCTTTTTTACCAGCTTCAGGATATAGCTCAAAATATAAATGATTAGCTATGCAAAAACACATAAAATCTTCAACATCTATCTTATCATCTAACTCCCCTTTTCCAGCTGCTTTTCTAGCATGTTTAAATTTTCCTTCAGCATATTCCTTAGACGCACTAACACTGGCTTCTGTAGGAGTACCAATATTTATAAAATCTGGATAAATTATATTATCATTGAACACTTCTTTATCTATATCAAAAAAAGTTTCAAGTCCAGTTTCTTTTGTTATCTCAATAGCTCTTTCTAATCCAGCTAAAAATCTAATACTATTAAGCTCTCTTGTTAATAATCTTGCATTCACAACTTCTAATCTAGGCTTACTCATCTTTTCCTCCTGATTTTTCTTCTAATACATTTATAGATATTTCAGCAAGAGTTCCTGGTTTTAATGATTCTTCAAGTATTTTTGGAATAACAATTATAGATTGTGAACCATGTTTAGCAATACGCTTTGTTATTGTAAATCTTTTGGTATTATCACTCATTGTCCATACATCTCCTATGTATAGGCCATGTATATCATTTATAAATCCTTGTATTATGTTACTATTATATAATTACTACATATAAATAAATTTATAAACTATAAAGCACAGTTATTTGAAATTAGTTGAATTAAAAGAATCTACAGGAAAAAATAAAATCAATTAAAGAAACTTTTAAATACGCACTTTTTATCTTATATTTAATAAAATATATATTATAAAACAAATGGCTGAAAAAAACAAAGAAGAAAAAAATTATGAAACAGGCCTTGATAATAAGAAATATCAGAATCCAGATATTAAAGGACCTGTCAATCAAATGACTCCTGAACAAGAAAAAGAAATGCAAAAAGTCAGGGAAAAACTTGAGGACATAAAAAAATATATAGTGACAAAATATAAATCAGTGACAGCAATAGGTATTATTCCCCCTCAAGCAGCAGCTATTTTTGATGATGAGAATGAACTTACAGAAGCTGAAAGAAAATCAAAACCAATGCATCTTACAGTCATTCTAGAGGATGAGAAAGAAAAAGAATTCAACGATATAAGGAAGGATATTATAAAGAAGATTGCTGAGACAAAACAGAATATCTGGCTCAATCTATTCCTTGAAAAAGATTTATGGGATATATGCATGGATTCTAAATACGATATAATTGAAGCAATTGGCATGTGTTTTCCATTGCATGATAAAGGCATATTAGGAGCTTTAAGAGTAGCTCAGATTCACAAGTCTCTTTGCTTGAAAAAATTCGAGAAATATGTCTATTCTTTTGTAATTGGTGGAAGCTTAGTTAGAGGAGAAGTCATAAAGACTAGTGATGTTGATGTCTATATCATTATCGATGATACAGATGTAAAAAGAATGCCAAGATTGGAATTAAAAGAAAAATTAAGGAATATAATCTATAGTTATGTTATGCAGGCAGGAGACTTGGCAGGAGTAAAAAACAAATTATCTCCTCAAGTCTATCTTTTGACAGAGTTCTGGGAAGGAGTCAAAGATGCAAATCCAATTTTCTATACATTCTTAAGAGACGGAGTTCCGCTTTATGATAGAGGGGGATTCTTGCCTTGGAAACTATTATTGAAGATGGGTAAGATAAAGCCTTCACCTGAATCAATTGATATGTTCATGTCTATGGGTGATAAGACAACTGAGATTGTTAAAAGAAGATTGCTGGATATAGTTATAGGGGACATTTATTGGGGAGTTATTACTCCAAGCCAAGCATTATTGATGTTATACGGACTTCCTCCTACAAATGTCTATGAGACAGTAAAAGAGATGAAAAGGATATTTGTTGAAAAAGAAAAGATGCTTGAGAAAAAATATGTGGATATATTAGAGGAAATTGCAATTAAATATTACAAAGGTTATGAGCATGAAAAAGTAAAAGAAGTTTCAGGAAAAGATGTTGACAGATTATTAAAAGACTTTGAAGATTATCTTAAAAGATTGAAAGAATTAAGGGAAGATATAGAAAAACAAATGATGAAAAAGACCTTTGATGAAGTTTCAGAAAATATATTCAAGATAATGAAATCTTTATTTGGAGAAAAAGCTGAAGATGATCTTATACATGATTATGAAAAAGAGATAATAAACAAAGGAAAAGGCAATCCAAAATATCTTCATACATTGAATGAATTAGTCAAATTGAAAAAAGACTATAAAGCAAAAAAGATACCTGGAAAATATGAGTTTGAGAAACTAAGAAGAGATTCTGTATACCTTGTTGAAGGATTAGTTGAATATGGGCAAAGAAAAGAATTAGGATTATTAGAAAAGACTAAAGTCATATTGACAGCAAAAGGAAAACCAGCTGAACTATTCTTGACAAATCCTATGTTCTTAGTGCATGAGAACAAGGTAAAAAGAATACAAGATAAGATAATAGATTCAGATATAAATGATTTGAACAAAGCTTTAGCAGAGCATAAAGGCCATAATTCTAAGTTAGACAACAGGACAATGGATCTTTTAAGGGCAGAACTAGGTGATTTTGATATACATATATAATCTTATATCTTCTTCATAAAAACAATCTATATATATGGCTAGTAATATAAAATATCATGATTGGAAAAAGATTCAAGGATATTGCAAAAAAACATTTATCTACAGTTGGGACCATAAATCCTAGTTCAAGGTTTTTAGTTGATAGGGTGGTTAGTTATATTAGAGGAAAAAATATCGTTGAATGGGGAGCTGGAAATGGATGCGTTACAAGAGGGATATTGGATTATTTATATGAAAATCACCCAGATGATGGGCATTTGACAGCATTTGAATTACTAAATGAGTTTATTCCATTTCTTGAAGACCTTAAAAGAGTAAGAAATGGTTCTAGACTAACTGTAGTGAATGATGATGCAGCAAAGCTTGAGGCTTATGTTAGTGATTGTGACTGCTTAGTATCAGGGCTTCCGTTAGCAATAATCAGGAGAAAATCTAAAGATAAGTATGAGGCTTTATTAGAACAAGCATCAAGAGTTCCCCTATTCATACAGTTCCAATATAATTTTATTTCAAGGAATAGGTATAGAAAATATTTTTCTGATGTCAGGTTAAGGCCAGAATTCAGGAATTTCCCACCTGCATATATTTATGTATGTTCAAATAATTCAAGAGCTGCTCCAGAAATACGCTAGAGTGTTTGAAAATATCAAAAAAACAATGGGCCACCACACCCTAAAGGTTTTTTGCCACAGCTAAAAAATCGCCTGCTGGCGAGTGTGGTTTGATTGGCCCTTGTTTTTAGGATGCTCGAGAATTGAAAACTGTAACATTTGCTACGGCCACATG
>JAUYDD010000221.1 GCA_030704765.1 Nanobdellota archaeon
ATAGTGTGTGGGACACTCAGAATTATTTCTTCTTTAACTTAATTAATTTTTTATACAAACTATCTGCACTACCAACATACAAAACATATTTCTGAATAACTTTCTTGCCTTTCTTTGAAGTTTTAGCTATGAAGTAATACCTTTTGTTGCCGTGTTTAAATGACCTTAAATGCATTAAATTAAGTATATACTACCCTATTTAATACTTTCTATACTTCATTATCTATATCTAAACATATAAAACTTGATTTATAGTATATACTACTTTTATTAAAAGATGGTGTTGATAAGAGCGAAGCAGGTAAGAGCAAAAGTGAAAATTCTTAAGGAGATTATTAAAGAATACAAAGAACAGAACCCTAAGAAAGATAGAGATTATCTTGCTTATGAAAAATCTTTCAAAAAAAGATTGAAATATGCAATAAACAATCTAGAAGAATTAATTAATGATTCTATAAAAAATTTAGATTATTTTAGTAAAAATGAAAATAAACATTCTCTTCCTTTAGCGAAGAGAATGAGATTAATTCTTATTAAAGAATTATCTGAGAAAGGAAATAGAAAAATTGCTAATCTATTAGATTTATTTTCTATTGTTGCTGGGACAGATATAAGCTATAAAACTGTAGAAAGATTATATTCTGACGATAAAATCATTCTTGGTTTGCATAATTTATTTATTCTTGCATTGAATAAAAGAGGAATAAAAAATATTGATGTCTGTGGCGATGCCACAGGTTATTCTTTAACAATCTCTAAACATTATTCTTCCTATATTCAAAAATTAAAAGATAAAGCAAAGGAAGCTAAGAATACAAAAAAAGCTTTTGTTTACAAATTTGCATTGATGGATTTAGAAACAAAGATGTATGTTTGTTATGGAAGCAGTTTGATTAGCGAGAAAAGAGCATTTGATAAAGCTATGCAAATGCTTCAAAATATCGACGTGAAAATAGATTCAATCAGACTTGATAGATATTATAGTTTTCCTTGTTATGTAAATCAATTCAAAAATTCAAAGGTTTTTATTATTCCTAGAAAAAATGTTGAGTTAGCTAATGGATTTAAGTGGCATGAAACTTTAAAGAATTTTTTGTTAGACACACAGAATTATTTAAAAGAATATTTTCAAAGAAATAATTCTGAATCTGGATGGGCTTCAGATAAAAAAATGTTTGGGTGGAGAGTAAGTCAAAAAAGAGAAGATAGAATTGATACCTCTTTATTTGTTAGAGCTGTCTGGCATAATTTATTGTTAATTTATGTGTGAGTGTCCCACACACTGTTGTGTGATTTAGGTATGAAAATTTTATATCTTTGCTCTCACACTATGTTTAGCTCCGCATGCTAAACAATGAATAAACAAAAAATCCTTGTCTTTTATTAGTTCTGTATCTGGTTTCTTGCATTATTTGCAAACTACAACGTCATCTGTATATTGTTTTATTTTCTCATTTATTTTTATAGAATTTATTTTTGTCTGCAAAATCAATT
>JAUYDD010000232.1 GCA_030704765.1 Nanobdellota archaeon
CTCTGATCTGTTATTACTATCAAAAACCTACAATTTCTGGAGTCGGGATACACACACAAAATCTGGCATAATATTTAGCCAAGCATGATTGTGAAGTGCATATTTTCTGCCATGGTGATATAAGAGCTTATTACAAAGAAAATGGAGCATATATCCATGTTATTGGAAGGGTTTTAGCCCCACTTACAGACAACTTCTCTAAAAAAAGACTTGAATATGATATTTTTGAATCAGAGGTTATAAAAGAAATAGTTCGAGAAAATTTGAAGAGTAAATTTGATGTTATCCATACCCATGGAGCGCTTACAAAAGCGGCATTTATAATAAGAAAAGTGTATAAAACTAAGTGGGTGCATACTTTTCATGCGATAGAAAAATTAAGAGTTAAAGAACTTAGTAAAGAAGAAAGGCAATTTGAAGACCTTATATCATGGATTGAGCGTACAACTAATTATTGTGATGGTGCTATTTTTGTTTCAAAGGATTTATCTGATAATGGAAAAAAACAGTATACTCTAAAATCTACAAAAATTATTCCTAACGGGGTGGATTTTGAATTATTTAAATACTATCCGATAACTAATAAAAATGTATTATTTATTGGAAGATTTAGTAAAGATAAAGGAATAGATTTATTGCCTGAGCTAATTGAACAGATAATGATGATAAAAGATGCAACCTTTACTGCAGTTTGTCCTTATAACTCTGCAGAAGGAGAATTGAAAGAAATCAGAGATTTAATAGCCAAATTAGAACAAAGATATAAAGAAAGATTAAGAATAATTACTACTCCGCAACATCAAGAAAAACTAATAAAACTATACCAAGAAGCTCAAGTTTATATTCAGCCTTCAAAATATGAATCATTTGGTTTATGCATCTTAGAAGCAATGGCAACAGGTAGACCTGTTGTTGCGTTTAATGTCGGAGGGATTCCTGAAGTAATAGGGGATTCTGGCTTCATAGTGATTAACAAAAAAGTGTTTATTTATAAAGTAAAGCAACTTTTAGA
>JAUYDD010000038.1 GCA_030704765.1 Nanobdellota archaeon
TTTTCTAATTTTTATAGATAGCGTCATATGAATAAAAGAGGGGATTAGGTAAGCGAGAGTTAAAATGTGCAAGAGAGTTTATGAACTTTGAAGATTTCCTAAACATCAAAATTTGTCAATCAAATTTTGTGGCTTAAAAATTCTAAAACAGAAGAATTTTTAAATTTAGAGGAAAAAGCTCATCTACTATCTCAGAACAAAAAGATTTATAAATATGAATATTTATTCATATGTATAAAAAAACACATATAAAAAGGTAATATGCATATAAAATACTATCCATTTTTTGGAAATCTTGCAAATCCATTGAAGATAAGGATTGTCGGAGAACTAAAACAAAATGAGATGTCTGTCTTAGACCTTGCTGATAAATTAAATGAAGAACAATCCAAGATATCGCATGCTTTAAAATCATTGAAGAATTGCTCTATTGTTGAAATGAGGCAATCTGGGAAAAAAAGGATCTATAGCCTCAATAAAGAGACTATACTTCCTATATTAGATATCTTAGATAAGCATGAAAGTAAGTTTTGCAAGAAATGCAAAGCTAAATTCAGATTATAGTCTATGTCTAACACCATGAGGTGAACAAAAATGTTTGGAAAAAGAAAATATATATATCTTGATAATGCAGCTACAACAAAAGTAGATGAATCTGTTTTGAAAGCAATGCTTCCTTATTTTGATGAAAAATTTGGAAATGCATCTTCAAAACATATAATTGGGCAAGAAGCTAAAAGAGCTTTAGAAGATTCAAGAGACACTATCGCAAAGTCAATCAGAGCAAAAAGAGAAGAGATAATATTCACTTCAGGAGGAACAGAAGCTAATAATTTTGTATTGAAGGGATTATTTTTTGCACATAAAGATAAAGAGAAAAATCATATTATTACAACTAAGATAGAGCATGATTGCGTATTGAACACATGCAGATGGCTTGAAAAATTAGGAGCAAAAATAACTTATCTTAATGTAGATAGTAAAGGATTCATTGATACTGAAGAACTGAGAAAGTCCATAACAAAAGAGACTTTAGTGGTATCTATAATACATGGTAATAATGAAATAGGGACAATCCAAGACTTAGTGAGTATTGGAAAAATTTGCAAAGATAAAGGGGTGTATTTTCATACAGATGCATGCCAATCCTATACTAAAGTACCAATTGATGTAAATAAGATGAATCTTGATTTTGTCACATTGAACTCCCATAAGATTCATGGACCTAAAGGGGTTGGAGCATTATATATAAGAAAAGGCATAGAAATTACTCCATTATTACATGGAGGAGGACATGAGTTTGGATATCGCAGTACAACTGAAAATATTCCTGGTGTTGTTGGTTTTGCTAAAGCTGTATCAATATCCAGCAACAAGAACATAAAACATATGAAAAAATTAAGAGATAAATTAATAGAAGGTGTACTAAAAATACCAGATACAATCATTAATGGACCAAAAGGAGATAAAAGATTATGCAATAATATAAATATTAGTTTTAAAAACATCGAAGGTGAAGCAATTGGCGGATATCTTGATGCTTATGGAATATCAAGCTCAACTGGTTCAGCATGCTCATCGCATTCTCTAGAAGCCAGCCATGTATTAAAAGCTATAGGAGCAGATGCATTGAGAATAAACAGCTCTATTAGACTCTCGTTATCAAAATACAATACAGAAGAAGAGATTGATTTTGTACTGAAAACACTTCCAGGAATTGTTGAAAGATTAAGGAAAATGAGCCCATTAAAATGAAAAAACAAAATAAAAAAATAAATAAAAATAGATTAAAAAAGAACCCTATTAAAATGAAAACAAATAAAATTGTTAAAGGAAAAAACAAGAAGAAGGGGCTTGTTTTGATTGATGAAGATGAGGATATAGAAGATATAGCTGAGATTGATGATAGTGAAGATGCAAAAACTGATGAATATGATAAAAAATCTTGTGGTTTTTTAAATGAATCAGATAGTGAAGAAGAATTAGAAGAGGATGGTCTTGAACTTGAAGATATTGATAAAGAACATTTTGATGATAAAAATGAATAAGGAGGAAACATGAAAAAAACAATGGGCCACCACACCCTAAAGGTTTTTTGCCACAGCTAAAAAATCGCCTGCTGGCGAGTGTGGTTTGATTGGCCCTTGTTTTTAGGATGCATGAAAATTCTTTCAGAAGAATTTTCTGCACAGAAAATTGCA
>JAUYDD010000152.1 GCA_030704765.1 Nanobdellota archaeon
AACCTCATCTTTTAAGATGAGGTAGTTTACTTGCATTCAATTTCCGAGCATCCTAAAAATTTCCGAATCAGAAAAATCGCCGATCAAACTCCATCCTTCAGGATGGAGTAGGCGATTTTTCAGGAAATTTTTTTGATATTGATTATAATAAGTTAACAAAAGAATATAATAGTTCTGTTGCCCATATCTTTACATATCCTAGATAAGGTATTTTCATAATTGCTTTTCCTATTATCTGGTCTTTTTTAATATTTTTTTCATCTGTCTTGAAATTATTATTGGACTCTACAAGCTGTTCACTATTATGGTCACCTTTTGTTGATATAACACCATCCTCTATTTTTATTATCCTATGGATTATAGGTCTTGGTGCAATCGACCCTTCATTAGGCTTGAATATAATTATGTCTCCTATTTTTGGTATGAACCTTCCCCAGACAACAACAATGTCTCCTTTTCTAAAACCGTTTTTCATAGTGAATTCTGAAAAATCTTCTTTTGTTATCTTTCTATTTTCATACCAAGGACCGCAATAAGACCAATATTCATCAAAATTAATATGCCCTAATTCTTCTTTATTAAAATGTTCTTGACATAGTGCATAATATCCATAATCATCTTTCACTATCTGATGGTCCATTGAAGATGATTCAACGCCTGCTAAAGGAAGAGAGGTTCCCATTATCAAGGATAATGATGGGAAAAAAATGAATTTTACAAAGATAAATATAACAACCAATGCAACAATCCAGCTTAGTATAGAATCTGAATCCCAAATCCATCTCCATGCTTTTCTTATATTTCTGAATAATTCTTTTGAATCCATAAATTATATTGCAAAAGATAGTTTTTAAAGTTATTTTTTAATATTTTTGTTTATCTGGTTTTGAGAAGTTAATTCTTAAATTATTTTTAACTACACATCAAAAAAATTTCCTGAAATCAAAAAAACAATGGGCCACCCACACCTGAAGGTGTGGGTTTGTTGCAGGCCCTTGTTTTTAGGATGCTCAAGAATCGAATACAAGCAATATACCTCATCTTAAAAGATGAGGTTTTCGAT
>JAUYDD010000234.1 GCA_030704765.1 Nanobdellota archaeon
CAAAAAAACAATGGGCCACCCACACCTAAAGGTGTGGGTTTGTCACAGGCCCTTGTTTTTAGGATGCTCGAGAATCGAAAACTGTAACATTTGCTACGACCTCACGATAAATCATGAGGTTTTTGATTCTCGACATAAAAAGTATTTTATAAATTTATACATAGATGAACATCATTTACTAGAAAAACCATAATCTCCGTATTTAAAAAAAGTTTTGTTGAATATTATCTCAAAACCCATTTTTTTCAAGTCATTCAATACATAAGGCATCAAGTCTTGTTTTTTTATTTTTTCAAGATAATCATATATATCTAAAAACCATATATCCATATCATCAATACCAGCTTTATTAGATATATTATCCAATATTATTTTGTATTCATCAATACTTATACCAAGTTCATGTTCTATTTCCATATTTTGATTTTATTATTTTTATTTATGAATACTGGAATAAATGTAATAACCTCAATCATGAAATCATAAGAACCCTGTATTAATCCTGTATAAATATCATTAATATCAATTAATGTATTATTTTTCTCATGTCTTTATTAATACTCACTTATATAAATATTTTATGAATCTCGAATAAATAAAGTTTTTATTAAGATAAACAGCTAATTATAGCAATTCTTTTAAATTATCACATCGTATAATTTAATGGTATTTGGAGACTTTGATGAATTAGCTAGAGAAATTGGAGAAAGAAATGCTGATAGACCTGATGTTAGGGAAGGTCTTAATCTAATTCTTCTTCAATCACTAAAAGATTATGCAGATGGCTTTGAACTACATCCATCAGGAAATAGATTAATTAAAATTATTGATGGAGAAGAAGTAGAATCATTACCAGTTTCTAATAAAATTTATAAATCATTAATCTACAGAATAGAGGTTATGGCTGATTTAGACCCTCTTTCAAAAGAACTGCAAAGAGGAAAAATAGATTTGAATATATCAGATGAAAGATACACTTTTTTAGTTAAATCTCAATCACTTAAAGACGGAAAATATATAAGAGTTGATATTAATTATCCAGAAGATTAATATCAAAAAAACAATCCACCACACCCTAAAGGTGTGGGTTTGTGATAGGCCCTTGTTTTTAGGATGCATGAAAATTCTTTCAGAAGAATTTTCTGCACAGAAAATTGCATAAAACAATTTTCTTGTGCTCGGAAATTGAATGCAGGTAAACTACCTCATCTTAAAAGATGAGGTTTATTTTCCGACATAATAAGGAATAAGCTTCTCTTCTGCTTTTCTTAAATGAACCTGAAAAGTAGAATAAGAAAGCCCTGAAATCTTAGCAAGTTTTTGAACATCAATTTTTCTTGGTGATTTATAATAGCCATGTTGAATAGCTAATTCTATTGCTCGTCTTTGTTTTTCTGTAAGTTCTGGTCTTAATTTAGTTATTGATATAGAACTCATTTTCTTATTTTCAATAGATAATAATTCTCCGTTTCTTTCTTTTTCTAAAGTTTCTGCTAGTTTAATTAAAGCCTCTCTTTTAAAACTTCCAACAATAAATATATCATATCCTTTATCAGAAATTATAGCAGGTGCAATACTGATAATATCTTTATTATATATTGTTTTAAAAAATAAAGGTTCTTTAATTGTTCCAATAAAAAAGTCATTATTTATTTCAAAATTAATTACTCTTTTTTCTTTTTTTAATTCTTTTAATAATTCTTTTTTATTTTTTTCTTTTCCCAAAACTGTTCCGGTTATATGGACTATAATCCAATTCTTTTCATAAGTATAAGATAGTGGAAAAGCAAATAAGCTCACACCGTATTTTTCTGCTTTACTCCCAATGAGAGTTTCTTTTACACTAAATTTTATTTTAGCTATCCACATAATAATACGACATATATCGCATTTAAAGATTTTTACTTTTTTAGATCAAAAAAATTTCCTGAAATCAAAAAAACAATGGGCCACCCACACCTGAAGGTGTGGGTTTGTTGCAGGCCCTTGTTTTTAGGATGCTCAAGAATCGAATACAAGCAATATACCTCATCTTAAAAGATGAGGTTTTCGAT
>JAUYDD010000017.1 GCA_030704765.1 Nanobdellota archaeon
TTAGGATGCATGAAAATTTTTTCAGAAAAATTTTCTGCACAGAAAATTGCATAAAACAATTTTCTTGTGCTCGAGAATTGAAAACTGTAACATTTGCTACGACCACATGATAAATCATGAGGTTTTCAATTCTCAACATAAAGTTAATAAACAGATTTAACTAAAAATAAAATGAAAAAAATAAATAGATTCATTTACTGGACTCCAAGGATATTAAGCATATTATTTATATTGTTTCTAGCTATGTTTTCATTAGATGTTTTTGAAGGAGATTATGGATTCTGGGGGACAATCGCAGCCCTATTCATTCATAATATTCCTGCTCTTATTTTACTAGCAGTCATAATCATCTCTTGGAGATATGAAATTGTCGGAGGAGTTGTTTTTATTTTAGCTGGAATATTATATATTGCAATAATTCTTATGAATATGTTAAAGAACTCTTTTGAAGTATATATGCTGTCTTATTCCTTGATAATAGCAGGTCCAGCTATTTTCATAGGCGTTTTGTTTTTGTTGAATTGGTATAAAAAAAGAAATTGATGTTTTATTAAATCCAAAGCTTAATAAACTCCGGTCTGCTGATAATTTTATGGAAAAAGATATAGGCAAGATAAAAAAGAATGATATGACTGATATTGTAGTTAGAATTGATGATTTTGGTGGTAAAAAAGGAGTTACAGTAAGAGAATACACTACATCTGAAAGATACACTGGTTTTACAAAATCAGGTACAAGGATATCTCCTGAAAATTTCAAGGAATTCAAAGCCTTAATAAATTCAATTGATGAAAAAGACCTTGAACAAGGTCCTGATGCAAAGCCTGCTGAAAAAACAGCTGAAAAAGACCTTGAACATGATAATAGTGAAAAACCAGCTGAAAAACCTGTTAAAAAATCAAAAAAGATAGTGACAGATACTCCTCAAGAAGAATTATTTTAATTCAATCTATGCTCATTTCTTTATCCATTTTTATCTCTTTTAAAATATCCTTGTATTCATTGTTCCAATGTTTGATTGTCAGGCTTATTTTCTCAAATATATTGTCAAAATCATATCCTAAATCATTCTTATAATGATTTATTACCCATAACTGGTCTTCATGTATCCTTCCTTCATACACTAATTTTTTCAATGTCTTTACAACAAATCCTAGGCCTTGGTTGTTCTCTTTAGAATATCCTAAAAGATCGTAGATAAAATTCAATTGCTTTAATTTTTCTTTAAGAAAGATTGCTCTTTTTATTTTTTCTTCATTTATATTTAATCCTGTATTTTCAAGAGATTTCATAGAAAATATCATTAATGAACTCCTTATAAATATTTATATTTTGTAACTACTATATAGTTATATTTAGATTTGAAAATCAAAATATAGCTTGACTGCAATATGAATGTTGCGATTTTCTTTTTTGCTCTGGACAACAATTTATCAAAATAAAGTGGTAACTAATGTTTAAATACAGACCCTATATATGATTTATACTAAGAGGTAAAAAAGATGAAGGTGTTTTTTATGATATGTATATTAGTGCTAATTAGTATTTTAATAATAACTTCAGTTATTGATGCAGGAACTGTGGATGCAAATGAAAACCGTGTTCTCTCAACTGGAATGACCCCAAAGATAACTATTGTGCAAAATTCATCTTCTATTAAAAATAATAAGGCAAACTCCACATCAAATTCAACATCAGGAAACAATCAAGTCGTATCAAATAATACTGCTATTAATAATCAAAACAATTCTAATTCCACTGCTAATTCATCAACATCAAATAATACAATTAATACAAGCCAAAATACTAATACAGAAAGTAATCCGCAACAACAAACAAACACAGGAGGAGGTGGAAGTGGCTCAGTTGTAAAATTATCTAAAACAGATTCTACTAAAAACCAGAATTCCACTATTAAAAATCAAACTATCCAAAATACAGAAAAAGTTATTATAAATAATTCAAAAACAGCCCTTAATAAAATAGGTTTAGAAGAAATAACTGGTGCTTCAATTAGTGTGAAACAAAGGCCTTTGATATTAGTTTCTATCATATCTATGATATTCTTAGTTGTTATATTTATCATTGGGCTTTATTATTGGAAAAAGATAAAATAACTTGGTTGTCCTATCGGACAGTTAGCTATTATTATCAAGAGTAAATCTTGCTAATAATAGATTATTTTTGATTAAACTTACTTTGGCAAAAATAACTATGTTTTTAGTGAGCTGTTAAGTTAACGTAACCTACTTCTTAATATTTTCATAGACCCTCCACTTTTTCTAATGAACTCATTAGAATTGATAAATTTTTCAATTTTAAGTTAAGATCTTGAACTTAAATTTAAACATCTCAGGGGTATAGCATTGTAATGTAATCAGGAGTTAAGAAATCAAAAAGATAAATTTCACTTTTGGGCAATACTCCACAACAATTCAAACTGCTTTCTATAAGAATCTGCTACTCCATTATTTCTAATTATAATCAAATAATTAGGATTGCCCCATACTAGAATTTGAACATTATTCCCATAAACCTGAACAGGATTTTCATTATAAAATTTATCTGGCACAGATTTATATTTTGAAGTTCCTTTTTGAAAGAGACCCTTTACCCCTTTCTTTATAATGACTCTTTCTTTTATTTCATAATTTAACATATCTCTTTCGTATTGGTCACAAATAGTTTTATACTGGGAAAATGGAACAGATTCATCAACTGCAGTACATAAAACTTCTCCTCCTTTCTCTTTTAATGTGTTTATAATATCTCTTAATGCTATCCTTATAACATTTTTTCCTTTGTATGTTTCAACAGAAAGAGGCTGTTTTGAAGCTTTATTTATATTAATCAATTGAGGGAGGATTTGCTTATAATTTTCTGTTTTTTCATTTAAAAATTCAAGAATTAACTTAGGATCAATTGCTTTGAAAAGTTTGGTTTTTCCTTCCATAACTGAGCTGACAAATCCTTTTTCTGCTAATCTTTTAAGAGTGTCATACGTAACTTGTCTGTATAATCCTGCTTTTTCTGCTAATTCATAAGCAGATATCTGACCATGCGTAAGCAGAGCTAAATAAACCTCTGTTTCATAATCTGTTAATCCTATTTGTTTCAAAATATCTTTATTCATATTAGTATGATATCATACGAATTAAGCTTATATAATCATTTCTAACTACTTAATAGTAATTAAATTATATGAAGAATAAAAATGGAAACAAAAAACAGAACAGAAAAATATCAAACAACTTTAGCAGATTGGATTCCAGGACTCGGAATATATAGAGAAGCTAGACGTATAAGTAGAGGAGAGCCAAGTATACAAAGCACTAACTCTCTATATAGTCTTATGCATAGCTTAGCTCAAACTATTCCTCTTGCTTATGCAATGGCTGAAGGAATAGAAGCTTTGATAAAATGAAAGGAGGAAAATAAAATGAACTTAAAAAACATAATAAAGAAAGAACTTACTTGGGCACTTATCTGGGCAAGTCCCCTGTTATTGCCAAATTCTATGCATTACCTGACAACTAAAGTAGAGTTAGAGAACGGATTTAGCAAGGATTTTATTGAAAGACAATGGAAAGAAGAATTACCTAAAGAAAGAAATCCTTATATTAGCAAAGTAGCAGAATTTGTTGGAAGACCTGGAAGAAACTTGGCCTATTTAACTACAGATCAGTATAAGTTTCCATGGAAGGGATATAAACGAACTGTATTTGAGTAAAATAAAAGGATAAAACAAAAAGCAATAAGATTGTGTCAGAAAGCAAAAAGAATTTAAGAGCATTTAACTGCCTATCTTTTCAGAGCTTAAATTATTTTAGATTTGTTCATACTCGCTAATTTAATTAATCCCCACCATCTATTTTCTCCTAAATCTAAGTCCTGTCCTGCAAGAGAACAGAGGACCTCTTTAGTTGTTGTATGTTTTTCAACAAAATTATGTTGAATTGTTAAGCCAACCATAATAATAGGAGCAGACCATAAAGCTTTCAATCCTCTAAAATCATCAACTCTGTCTTTAATCTTCATAAATACAGTTTCTATCTTATAATTGTGTATCTTAGTCTTATGATAATTTTGTATCTTATGCTCTACGGTATATCCGCCTAGTTTATTAGAGTAAAATAATTTCCTAAATGCTTTAGGATAAAAAACACCCGCGTCAGTTTGAATAAACTTTAGTTTTCCTTTTTTAATTGATTTTATTAAAAATTGCTGTGCTTCCCTGTTATTAATCTTGTTTCCCAATCTACACAAGCCCAAAACCTATCATCTTGACCCTCTCTTCTAATTACTGTTTCATCTGCATAAAAAGAGTTACCTAAGTTATAACCTAACTTCTCTACAAAATTATGAACCATTAAAGAGTATTTTCTTACCCAATCTAAAATAGTTATATGAGAAACTTTTGTTTGAAAATGTCTTTTTAATTGATTTCTCACTTTTCTTGAAGAAAGATTTGATAAATACATATCTACCTAAAGAGTAATTGTTTGAGCAGAGTAACGCATTCTATAAAAACCCTCATCATTTGTAAAGAATTTATGACAATCTCTACAAAAATATTTTTGGATTTTACCACGATTATCAGTTTTTCTAAAACCTTTTTTAATAAAGTTTGTACTTGAACAATGTTTGCATTTAATCATAATAAATTCAGGTACATGAAGTATATAAATCTTTCGGTACATGAAAGATTATTCTTCTTCTAGAATTATTTTTCCTTTTTCTACTCTTGCTTTTAGCTCTTTACCGAGTAGCTTTGAATCTTTAACTATATCCTTTGGTAAAGTAGTGATAAACCTTGTATATTTTATATCTCCTACTTTTTTATCCAATACTTCTCTTATTTTCATAATTACATTCAGGAACATGAAGTATATAAATTTGTATGTACCTGAAAGAAATTTAAGTGACTTTAACTTAACAGCTTAGTTTTTAGTAACATTTATATATCTGGTTTTTTAAAATATTTAAGTAATATGAAAAGATCTAAAAAATCAGGCAATGGCAGTTTAAATCATGCGAGATTAGATATAGATGCAATAGCAATATCTCAAGGATTCCCAGTTTTTCTTAGAGAACTTCAAGGCCATGGTTCTTATGTGCAATATGAAAATCAAGATGGATTAGTAAGGACATTTGATCCAATGACTGGAAAGAAAGTTAGTGCAGATTATGTCCCAAGAGTAAAGCTTACTAGAAAATTTCATTTACCTGAAGAAGCAGTACGATTAACTCTGATTCCTATGCACAATACTGATTATGTAAATAATACTCAAAAAAAATTCTATAGTCATTGAAGCATGTGTCTACTTCAATATTCTTTCACCAAAATATTTCACATTCCCTATCTCTTCTTCTATCCTTAATAATTGATTGTATTTAGAAAGTCTCTCGCTTCTGCATGGTGCACCTGTCTTTATCTGCCCGCATCCAAGTCCAACAACCAAGTCCGCAATGAAATTATCCTCTGTCTCTCCACTCCTATGAGAAACCATGACTCCCCATCCTGCTTCAACAGAAATCTTGCATGCTTGTATAGCTTCTGTAATAGTGCCTATTTGATTGACTTTCAATAACAGAGCATTGCATGCTTTTTTCTTAATAGCTTCTTTTATTCTTTTAGGATTTGTAACAAGCAAATCATCTCCAACTATCTGTACATTCGCTCCAGCCTCAGAAGTAAGTTTAGAGTAGCTCTTCCAATCATCCTGGTCAAATGGGTCTTCAATTGATATTAGTTTATATTCATTGATAAAATTCTTATAAATTTCAATCATTTCATCACCTGTTTTTAATTCAGGACTATCTCCTTTTAAATTCAGATTATAATTTCCTTCAACATAGAATTCAGAAGCAGCAACATCCATTCCAATCCTGACTTTTCCAGTATAACCCGCATTTTCAATAGCTTTTTTCAATAATTCCAATCCTTCTTTATTATCCTGTATATTTGGTGCAAATCCTCCTTCATCACCAACATTCACAGCATCAGTTCCATATTTATCCTTGATTATTTTTTTTAAATGATGGTAGACTTCTGCTCCATATCTTAAAGCTTCTTTAAAATTAGGAGCACCTACAGGAAGTATCATAAACTCTTGCACAGCAAGCTTATTTCCTGCATGTTTGCCGCCATTTATGACATTAAAACTTGGAACAGGCATGATAAGTTCATTATTTCCTGAAAGTTCTGATATATACTTATATAAAGGTAATTTTTTTGATGATGCTCCTGCTTTACATACAGCCATAGATACAGCAAGTATTGCATTCGCACCTAATTTTCCTTTATTTTCAGTGCCATCTAATTCTTTCAATTTCTTGTCTATTTGCTTTTGTTTAACTGGATTCATTCCAATTAATGCAGGAGCAATTATTTCATTTACATTTGCTACAGCCTTTAAAACACCCAAGCCCATATACCGGGATTTATCTCCATCACGTAATTCAACAGCTTCATAAATTCCAGTTGAAGCTCCGCTTGGAACCATTGCCCTAAACAATCCCTTGTTAGTCATAAGATCAACTTCAACAGTAGGATTTCCTCTAGAATCTAATATTTCCCTTGCTTTAATAGATAAAATCTTGCTCATTTTTTTCACCTTTTATAATATCATCTGATAATTAAAGTATATAAAGATTATTAATCCCTTTTAGTAGTTGAACATTTCCCTATAAATTTGGGAAATCTGCAGGATTTGCAATCTTTTTCACCACTTCTTAACCTTTGCTTGCCCATCTTCTCTTTCATTTTTATGCACTAACGATAAAAATTAGAAAATCAGGCTGCCTGAAAGCGACTGATTTTCAATTAATCTCTGATTTTTGCTCTGCAAAAATAACAAATGTTTATCTGCTGGCCCATTAGATTAAATACAACAAACACCTTTCTGCAATATCAAAAAAATTTCCTGAAAAATCGTCTACTCCATTCTAAAGAATGGAGTTTGATAGACGATTTTTCTTATTCGGAAATTTTTAGG
>JAUYDD010000167.1 GCA_030704765.1 Nanobdellota archaeon
GCCAGCAGGCGATTTTTTAGCTGTGGCAAAAAACCTTTAGGGTGTGGTGGCCCATTGTTTTTTTGATTTTTTCGCTTCGCGACCGGCAATTTCAGTCTCCAAGAAAAACTTTCAGAAGTTTTTCTGGGCCATTCAAAATCTTCAGATTTTGAAGGTTTCAAATCTGCCGAGGCAGAGCCTCGTGGTATTAAACCCAGATTTGAAAATCAAAAAAATCAGAAAAACACACCAATACAATAGTATAACAATGCTTATAAAACAATAAAAATTATTTTTTATATGACAAGTGGTGTAGGAGAAAATTGTGTTGTTGAAGATAGATTTTTAAGATATATGAAAACTATGAAAGAAAAATGCGGTATAGATATTTTTAGTGATAAAACAGATCCTCGTGTAAATCCTTCGTCAGTGTCAAATCTAGTGTATGAATCTTTAGATGGTTGTGTTGCAAGATTCTACCCTCCTGATGTTGTTTCTGTCATTAAAACCCTTTATACTCCATCAGGAATATGCGATATGATACGTGATGAAAAAGAGATTTGGGCTGCTGTATCCTCTCAAGGTCTTGAATGGGTAATGTCACTTCATAATAATCAAGGTCGCAATCTAGAATTATCAATGTTTTATGGAAAATGCGGGATTAAAGGAGCTAGAAGTGCTGATTACTTATTTAAAAAAGCTGAATCAAGGGTAATAGAAGGAAATTATAATTTCTTGATAGGAAAAGTCCTAAGGTCAGGTTGGGGATTTATTACGAATGTTGGTAATAGGTATGGAAATTTAACTTTCAGTGAACCTTATACAGTGATTGAAAGAAATAGGGTTACAGGAAAAGAAATAGCTTTTGAAGTAGCGGATTATAAGTATTCACCAAGAGTCTCTATGCGTCCAGCTCATATTTGTAGTCATGTCTGACTGAAAAAATAAGATAATTCCTTAGAAATTTATGTCGAGAATCGAAAACCTCATGATTTATCGTGAGGTCGTAGCAAATGTTACAGTTTTCGATTCTCGAGCATCCTAAAAACAAGGGCCTGTGACAAACCCACACCTTTAGGTGTGGGTGGCCCATTGTTTTTTTG
>JAUYDD010000039.1 GCA_030704765.1 Nanobdellota archaeon
CACACCCTAAAGGTTTTTTGCCACGGCAAAAAATCGCCTGCTGGCGAGTGTGGTTTGATTGGCCCTTGTTTTTAGGATGCTCAGAAATTAAAACAAACTAACATCCACATCTTAAAAGATGTGGTTTAATTTCTGACATTAATAAAAATAAGAGCTATGATTTAGTAGAATGTGTAGTCAAGAAAGTGAAATATTTGCTCTTTTTTAATCTGTTTTTTGATTTCTCCATAGATTTTTACAATTAATATCTTGCTTTATTTTTTTCTAAATAATTCTTTATTAGTTTTGATATAACAAATTTGTTTAATAGATAGATAACAAGTATGAGAACAACTCCCAGGCTTATAATTTTATGAGTGCTTCTAACTGTATCAAAAGAAACTAAAGCCCATTTTCCTAAAAGCCACATTATTGGTGTTACAAAAATTAACCAACTAAAAACTGCTATTGTATTAAATATTAATATTCTTTTGAAACTTTTTTCTTTTTTTGCTATATAAAAAATTGTTATTAGCCTTGTTCCATAAAAAAATTTTGAAAAAACAAGCATAAAATACAATCTTTTTTTAGAAAGAGGTTTATCAGACTTTTCCACTAGCCTTGCTTTCTTTATATTTTCTTTAGAAAATGTTGGAGCAAATATTTTTTTAATAAAATGAAGATATTTAAATCTAGCAACACTAAACCAAAATATATCACACCCGCCATTTCCTATAAGACCTGCTAATATAACTGTGTACAGGGAGATTATACCTTGTCCAGATAAAAATCCAAAAAAATAAACTGTCTCATCTCCTAATAAAAAAGTTACGGTGATTACAGTTATTAATGGATATACAGTTATCCAAGATAAAAAAACATCAAAAACTCCCATATTATATCTTTTTTTCTTTTAGATACGCAAGAGCTATCTCCATTGCCCTAAAACTATAAGAAACAAGAGTATGGCCTCCTTTAATTCCAATTTGAATCACATTCTTGGAATACTTTTTTTCAATAGGATACTGTTTTCCTAGCATCTCATCATTTGTGCAAAATATTGCAAGATGATTTTTTACAGTAAATTTTTTTTTATAATCTCTCAGAAAAACATCATTATCTTTAGAAAGGTTGCCCAAGAAATCATTTATTTTATAACCTAGAGCTTTGTGGCTTACTGGCTTAAAAGGCGCATAAACAGTTATTAATTTATTTATGAATTTTTTTCCATCTAATTCTTCTGCAATTATCCTCGCTATAACGCCTCCAAGACAAACTCCGATTATATTCACTTTTTTTATTCCTGCTTTTTTCATTATTCCTAAAATCTGTTCTTTTACAAGTTTAGAAGATTTCAGAAAATCATCTTTATAATCATAACCAACAGAGACTATTGGAATATTGTTCTTTCTAAAGAACTTAATTATAAAGAACATTGTTTTATAATAATTTGCAAGCATCCCATGAAGAAGGATTGTTATTTCACTTTTATTTTTTTTTGCTTCTAATATACTTTGATTATTTATTTTATCAACTTTATTTTTTGTTCCAAAAAGAGTATAAGTTGAATAATATAATTCATGTATTGTGTCTCCCAAATTTTTATTAATAATTTTTATCTCTTTTTTCATTTTTATATTAGTTAAATATGGTTTTTAGTTCTTTTCTTTTTTTCCATTTCTTATGTACATGTTTATGTAATTTCCCCCTGATTAGCAAGAATATAATAAAAAAAACTAGGATTGCTGTGAGAGCTATTTTTGTATCTTTGAAAATATCTTCAATTATAGTGAAACCTTTTCCAGCTAACCAACCAACAATAATAATCATAAAACCCCATAAAATAGAACAAACAGCTGAATCAAAAAGAAATCTTTTAAATTTTATTTTGTTTAAGCTTATTGAAATAAGAGTAATATTTCTAGTTCCAATTATAAATTTGCTTCCAAATATCACAAAAAAAAGCTCATGCTCTTCAACTTTCTTTAAACTTTTATTTGCTTTTTTATACCTCCTTATGATAAACTCTGGAACTTTTGCTTTTTTAAAGACACTGAGTCTAGGAATTAAAAACCAGGAAATATCATATAGAATATTTGCTAATGTTCCTGCAAGAAATAATATCCAGACTGATAAAATTTTTTGGCCAGAAAAAAATGCGAGCATTATAAAAACAGGCTCACCTCCTAACAAAGGTCCAAAAAATGATATTAAAAATTCTTCTATTAATTCCATTTTATTTCCTCTTTTTAGATTATTTATTTAAAATTTTATAGTTTATATAATTTTTCTTTAATACCTTATTTTTTTAAAACTCCATATAAACCATATCAAAGGAATTATTGTAAAACCTAGAAGTGCTATAATATCAGGAAGCACTTGCCCTAATGTAAACCCTTTTATCATAATAGAATTTAATGCATGGTTTGAATATGTCATTGGAGTTATATAGGACACATAGGTCATATAATATGCCATTATATCTGGGGGGAAAAATGCATTTGAAATCAAGAAAGATGGAATGACAATTACAGGCACTATCACCAAAGCTTGCTGCATGGTCTTTACTTTAGAAGATATAAAAAGCCCTATTGCAATAGATGAGCATGCAAGAAGAGATAGTATAAAAATAACTGAAAAAAATGAGCCAGTTATCCTTAATCCATAGAGCACCATAGCAAGAATCAAGGTATATGCCATCTCTATAAAGCCAAAACATATGAACAATAAAAATTTTCCAAAAAATATGGTAAAGCTTGATGCTGGTGTTGTTGACAGCCTATATAAGGTATTCTCTTCTTTTTCAGATATGACATTCAATGCAGGCGCCATCAAACATACAAAAAACACTATCAAAGATAAGACTCCTGCTGCAAGATAATCAAAATATTTCAAAGGTCCGTGTATAGGTATATCTTTTATTGATATTGGTTCAGATAGGAAATCTTTCTCTAGGTTTTCAAAATCAAGATTTATATCTTTTGTCTCTTTATCTGCATCTTCAAACATATTTTTTATCTCTTTTAACTTATCCTCAATCTTTTTAGTTGATTCTGAACTATTGAATTTTGATACATTGATATCATTCAAATCATCTAATGGAATTTTTATTTTTTCTCTTGAAGAATTGAACTCATTTATCATCAATGTCATTTGATTTATAATCATTATCTTTTTAGATTCATCTATTGTACTATTTGTCTGAAGAGTTGATAAAGTCTGGATTATATTATAAAATGCTTTTTCTGTCTGTAACAAAGAAGTTAATTGGGAATTCAATGAGATTCTTGTATCAGATATTAAATTACTTAATTTATGGATTGTCTCATTGTCAGTCTGGTTCTTTATCCGGTCTATCTCTTTGTCAAGTTCTGCATTCTTCTTCTCAATATCTTCAAATATCTTCTTTACATCAGTGATCTTCTTTTTTCCTG
The DNA here is from genome assembly GCA_030704765.1 of Nanobdellota archaeon. Taxonomy (GTDB): domain Archaea; phylum Nanobdellota; class Nanobdellia; order Pacearchaeales; family GW2011-AR1; genus ARS1285. Next base: position 3,414 of record JAUYDD010000039.1, read on the forward strand.
TTTCTTTCTGTTCTTCTAGTTCACCAAGAATATCCATAGTAACATTCTTTAAGGTATCTTTAGCCACTTCTATCTTAGCTCCTTTCAATGCAGTATAGGTCAAGAAATTAGAACTATCTATATAGACTATAATATTTCCAGTATCCTTTTCATTTATGCTTTTTTCAAAACCCTTGGTTATATATACTATACTTCTTATCTCGCTGGAATTCAATTTTTTCATAGCTTCTTCTAAAGTTCCTTCTTTTGATACAACATTGAAAAAGTCTGATGATTCTGTTGCTTTTACTACATAACTAGAATAATTAGAATGATCTTCATCTATTACAATTGTCTTCAGATGATTTATATCTCCTTCTTGAAAAGAACTTCCAAACATGATTATGAATATTATCGGCTGCAGCAAAGCTATCAACAAAAAACCTTTGTCAGAAAACAATTGTTTTGATTCTTTTTTCAATACTGTCGTTAGCATTTTATTTATCAGGGCTCATTAAATCGAGCATTATATCCTCCAAACTAGGTTTTATTATTTCTATATTCATGACTGACTTCATGTTATCAGTGTTCTTTTCAATCATATTCAAAATGTTAACTAATGCAAGATTTTCATATATAGAAGATATCTTTATCTTATTATCAATGATGGTCACTTTTATCCTTTTTTCTTTCAGGATCCTTGCTACTTCATAAGCTTCTTTTGCATCATTCATATCCAACAATATCTCACTACCTTTTTTTTCTGAATATTCTTTTATTATGTCTGAAGTCATACCTTCTAAAACTTTTTTCCCTTTATGAAGAAAACATACATAATCACATAGTCTTTCTGCTTCACTCACTGAATGAGTGGTTATTATTATTGTCTTAGTTTTTTTTAATCTCAACAACAAATTAATAATAATCTTCTTGGTCTCAAGGTCAATACCTACCAATGCTTCATCAAGAATAAGTATTTCAGGATCTCCTATCAAAGCTACAGCGAGAGATACTCTCCTTTGATAACCACCAGAAAGTAATTTTACTTTTTTGTTCATATCTCCAAGATTCAGGATATTCTTTAATGTGTCTATCCTTATGTCAATCTCTTTTGTTGAAAGACCATATGCTTTTCCAAAAAAGAAAAGATTGTCTATTATCGATAGATTCTCGTACAAGGATATTTTTTGAGGAACAATCGAAAGTTTCCTTTTAAGGGAACGAGGATATTCATCAATAGTCTCTCCTAGTATATGGACATCACCATCTGAATATCTTAAAAGTCCTATTAATATATGGAGCATTGTGCTTTTTCCAGCACCATTACTACCTAAAAGACCAAATATAGTATTTCTCTTTATATTAAAAGATACATTATCCAGTGCTGTATACGAACCATATTTTTTTGTGAGGCTTTTTACAGATACCACAACTTCTTTATCCATATTTTATTATTAAATTTTTAACTATATAAACTTTTCAAGAGGAAAATATGCATTATGTTGAAGTTAATAAAGGTTATTACAATAAGAAATAATAAAATAACACTAAAAACATTTAAAAACCCTCAAGATTACTTGATTTTAATTAAATAACGAATTTTAAAAATGAAAAAAGGTTACGAAGAAGAAGAAAAGAAAGAAGAAGAGAAAAAAGAGGAAGAAAAGGAAGAAGAAGATGATGATGATGAGGAAGATGAAGAAGATGATGAGGAAGATGAAGAAGAGGAAGAAAAGAAAGATTCTTACTAATCAATTTTTATTTTAATTTATTTTATTCTTGTGCTCAGAAATTAAAACAAACTAACATCCACATCTTAAAAGATGTGGTTTAATTTCTGACATTATAAAATATAGAAATGGATTTTATTAATAAAAATTGTCTATGTAAGAATCATGTTTGTTTGAACTTAATTTCAGCCACATTATTTGTCTTATCATTCTCTTTTACTGTATTGTTTGGATCTATTTTAAAGACTATTTTATTTGGATTGGATTTAGATATCCTTAAAGATTCTACATTATAAAAGACTCCTCCACCGAACTTTATAATCCCTAAAGGCTCTGATTCTATCAATTTTCCGTCTTCATAGACACCAAGCGAGGTATTCATTGAATCTATGGTTCCAGAATTCTTTATAGTCACATTAAAATCAAGGTATCTTCCTCTTTTAATTGCTTTGACCTCTTCAAAATAAAGGTCGGGAAAGTTTGATTCTGAATATAATCTTTTTAGCTCTAATACAATTGATTCATCAATCTTCTGATTACAAGATATAAGATAAGGATTCATGAGGCTGTTCTTATTCTCACTATGGTCAAAACCAAACACATGTATAAGTTCATGAATCTCTACATTTGGTGCATTGCATTGTTTGTAGTTTTGAGAATACTTATATAAAAGTATAGTGCCATTTATTATTACATTATTTTTTCCAGTCTTTACTATTTCTCTGGCCCCTCCTTCACCTGCTATAAAGAACTCTTTTTCTGAATTTAATTTTTGTTTATCGTTTTCAGAACAAATTACTTCAATGTCTGCATTTTTAATTGAATCATAAAAATTAATATAACCTATTTCTTCAGACAATATATTAAAGGCTTTAATAACTCTAGAACTTTTAGCAAGATCACAATCAGCATATATAAAATAGGAGATATTATTATGATTGAACTTCATATTTGGATAGAATTGTTTTACATCAGATAAAGAGATATTTTCAACAATATCTTTATTTATCTCTACATCAAGACTTTCAGGCTCTCCGGGGATATAGCTATATATAATATAGAATGAATAGATAGTAAGAATCAGGACTAGGATGAACAATATAAAAACCAATATATTGATTCCCGCATTAGCTTTCTTGTTTTTTATCATAATAACATTTAGGATATTTTATTTATATATATGTTCATTTATGATTTTCTTGAACCTGACTTATATTTCCTATTTTCATAAGATTTATAAACAATTGTTTTTTATTATTCATATGAAAAAAGAGTATATAATATTTATTTTTGTGATGTTATTGATTCCTATAATTTATGCAGCAACAATAGAGGATGAGACCACTTATAATATAGATACAGGACGAGCCAGTAGCTTAAGTAGTTATAATATTCCTGCTGGAGCACTTTCTCAAGAACAATTACAATATTTATTAGAGAATAATCCCCAGTTCAGGGAAAAGTTTGAAAAACTTGTAAAGTTCTTTATTATTCTAGGTATTCTTATTATTATAGATATGATTTTGAAAGGTTTTGCTATGTGGAGAGCTGCTAAAAAAGAATCCAAAGTCTGGTTTTGGGTGCTTTTAGTTGTCTCTAGTTTGGGAATATTACCATTGATCTATCTTTTAGTAACAAAACCTGTCAGTAAGAAGAAGAAGAAATAATCTGTTTATTAAAGTTCCTTTAAACTTTTTTTTGTTTAATACTATTAGTTTATCAAAAAAATTCCAAATGTTGTTTTAGATTATAAAAGAGTAAAAGTGTTGTAGCTAATTCATCTATTGAAATCAGGAGTATTATTTATGAACAAGGGTAGTTAACCTTGTAATAAATGTCTCGCACGATTTATATTTCCTTGATAATGGCCTGATAAACAAGAACTGCACCAAGTATTTCTACAAGCTGCATCTGCAGCTTCCCAGAGCCTATGTTTTGCTTCATCAACATCCCAACCTTCATGAAATCTTTTTGCAATAAGACCCACAACATGACTTATTTCATAATTTCTTCCTTCTTCTATAAAACCCATATCTCCATTTCCATTAATCATAGCAAAGACATTGTTCCAGGGCCAGACATGTTCAATTCCTGTTTGATACATATTCCAATGGCTAGCTGCATTAATATTTATCATTTTTATGCCTTTTCTATAAGCTTCATCAGCTATGCAACAAAGTCTTGCTACACCATCATGAAGGCTCATCCCCCTCATTCCATTAAATTCATCTATATCACAACCAACTACAACAAAAGGCATATTATTTTCATGACCATAGGCTTCAACTGCATAAATAAAATCCCTTGCATTTGAAAAATGAGAATCTTGAACTTGGACATCATTTGTTCTCATAACATGCCTTAATCCAGAAGCCCAATATAAAAGACCTTTTTGATGCCTAAAATCTCTTAAAAATTCTCCACTTACAACAACAGCATCTAAACCACAATTTCTCAGGCAATGAGCTGCTGCTGGTGCATAAATCCCATCAGGAGGATGAATTGAAACAGGAGTTCTATGATATTTTTGCTCTGCTATTCCTTTACTCCATAAAACCTGGTCTCTTAAAATACCATCAAAATAATCTCCAAAAATTCTCTCACCCCATGGATGAACCAAAGGTATATGATTATAAGGCATTATCCCAAGTTCTGGCTTATGAGAATCATTATAACCAACTCTTGGATTAATAAAATGCCCTTTTTGAACTGCACCAACAAAATCAAACCATAAATCATTATGAATACTCTCTCTAGCATCAGCCATTTTATCTAATTGCATGCCAGAAAAAAAATAAGTTATTGGAACTGATTTTTCAAAAGAGACTCTTTGAATTACACGAGCATCTCTAATAAAGTCATTCCAATGGCCATGATGACAAATCAAGTACAAAGATAAGTTTATCTCATTCACCATTTTTTTATCACTGTTATTTCTTGATTATTAAAAGAGGCTGGAGTTTAAATAAGTTATTATGTAAATTGTTGTGATGTCAAAAACCTATTAACTAAACCACTATTCTTTACATTAGATAAATAGCCAAAATGCAAATGCTCAACTAATGCTCATCAATTTCGCTAATTTCATTATTAATAATTATTGTTAATTATAGACAGCATTAGATAAACAAATGCCAAGTTAGTAACTTGACAATATAACCAGCCTTGCGTACTAATTCTTCTTTTGTTTAGTATTATAGAATTTAAAGACATCTAAGATATGTTGAATATTACCTAGATACAAAATGACTTTCTGTTTAACCTTCCCATGCTTATCCAACTTTCCTTCAACAACATAATA